>NZ_JADNEM010000040.1:0-24034 GCF_015552275.1 Holdemania sp. 1001302B_160321_E10
TTGAACACAAAGTCATTCGTACAGCGCAGCTTGTAGTTGGATGGAGCCTGAGGCTTGGAACGTTGCTTTTTCGCTTTTATTAAAGTCATAGATTTTATCCCTCCCTTATACCTATTGCGCTTTTTTGCGAAAAGCCCCGCTATTTCTTCATTTTTCATCATTCTTTCACAGTATGAAGGTTCTTTTTCACAAGCTGTAAGGTACGGGTCCCGGATAGAAATCGAAAGACGAAATCAGCCTGTCAAAACAGCCCAAGATAAGAAAGCCTGAGGCGTAAAAAAAGAAGGTTGATCCAACCTTCTTGCTTTGATATTGAAATCTGAGCTATTCAGCCTGGGGTACAGGCATGGAAGCCGTGTCAGTTTCTGCTTTTTTCATATTTTCCCGCGCGATGGACAACATCAGCTTAATCCGATTTTCCTGATTGACCTGCGTTGCGCTTGGGTCATAATCAATCGCGACGATGTTGCAGTCCGGATCCTGTTCGCGGATTTTGCGGATCATGCCCTTGCCAACGATATGATTGGGCAGACAGCCAAACGGCTGGGTACAGATAATATTCTTAAATCCCGATTTATTCAGTTCAACCATCTCGCCGGTCAATAACCAGCCCTCGCCCATCTTCGCGCCCAAACCGATAATCTGCTCGGCGCCTGCTTTCATTTCAGGGAATGAGCCTGGCACGTCAAAATCGGAATAAGTGCGGATCGCGTCGATCGTCATTTTCTCCAGTTTCAGCACCAGTGAATAGACGAAACTCATCAGCTGTTTTTTGACGAAACCGCCGCCGTACAGCTTGACGTCTTCAACGCCGTTGTAGACGCAGTACAACATGAACCCCATCATCCCCGGCAGCTTTACCTCACATTGCTGCTCCGCCAGAAACTTCTCCAGGCTGTTGTTGCCCAGCGGCGAATATTTAATATAGATTTCACCGACGATGCCGACTTTGACTAAGTCCCGTTTTTGCCGCTCAATCGCGGCGTAAGACATGACGATATCGCGCATATTGCGCTTCATATCGCCGATGGATAAGCCCTGACGGTGATCAAACTGACGGCTGAGGTCGTCGATCCAGTGCTGGCAAAGCTGATCGGCAGTGCCGGATGCCACTTCATACGGCCGCACCTGATTGGTCAGATCCATTAACAGATCGCCATAGACCAGCGCGCACAACATCTTCTGCAGCATCGACAGGCTTAATTTAAAACCCGGCTGGGAATCCAGTCCCGATAAATTCAGAGAAATAACCGGGACAAAACCGAGATCTGCTTTTTTCAAGGCTTTGCGAAGCAGATAAATATAATTGCTCGCACGGCAGCCGCCGCCGGTCTGCGTAATGATCAGCGCCGTCTTGTGAACGTCGTATTTTCCGCTTTTCAGCGCGTCGATCATCTGGCCGATGACCAGCAGTGCCGGATAACACGTGTCGTTATGGACATATTTCAGACCCTGCTCGACAACTGAAGGACCGGTGTTTTCCAACAGCTCGACGTTGTACCGGCTGTGGACCAGCACGTTGCGCAGCAGCTGAAAGTGGATCGGCGCCATCATCGGAATCAGGATCGTGTAATCCTTCTGCATTTCTTTTGTGAATAAAACTTTATTGTCAGTCATGATGTTCTTCCTCCTGCTTCAGCGCGGCGAACAGGGAACGCAGACGGATTTTGACCGCGCCCAGGTTAGTGATTTCGTCGATTTTGATCTGCGTGTAAATCTTGCCGTGTTCCTCAAGAATCTCCCGCACTTCGTCGGTTGTGATCGCGTCGACGCCGCAGCCGAAGGAAACCAGCTGCACCAGATTCATCTTTTCCTGCGTCGCAACATAGCGGGCTGCGGCATACAGCCGGGAGTGATACGTCCATTGGTTCCAGACGCCCAGCTCCTTCTTGCCGACTTCCTCGTTGATGACATCCTCGCTGATGACCGCCGCGCCGTAGCTGGTGATCAGTTTGTCGATGTCATGGGAAACCAGAGGATCGGCATGATACGGCCGGCCCGCCAGCACGATGATCTGACGGTCGTCCAGCTGGGCCTGCGTGATGATTTCCTGACCCTTTTGCCGGATTGTTTCCAGATGCTGATCATTTGCCTCATACGCCTTCTTGCTGGCCTTGATGACCTCGCGCAGACCGACGCGGAAGTGCTGGTTCAGAATCTTATGAACCTTGATCGGGAAATTTTTCTGACGATGGATGCCGACATAATCGTAGATGAAATCGCATTGCGTCACCTGCTGCATATTGGCGGCGATGACTTCCGGATAGTAAGCGACGACCGGACAGTTATAATTGTTGTCGGCATTTTTTTCACGCATGTTGTAGGTCATGCACGGATAGAAAATCGCCGGGATCTGTTGGTCGAGCAGCGATTGGATCGCGGCGTGAACCAGTTTGGCCGGGAAGCAGATCGTGTCGGAAGGAATTGAGTTCTGCGCTTTCTGGTATTTTTCCAGCGAAGCGAAGCCGGAGGTGACGACCTCGAAGCCCAGCTCCGTGAAGAAGGTGTGCCAGAATGGAAGCAGCTCCATCATATTTAAGGCTAACGGCAGGCCGATTTTCCCCCGCGGTCCGGGAACCGGCTTGTACTGGCCTAACAGCTCGCGTTTGACGGCGTAGATATTCAAGTCCTGAGCCGTGCTTTTTTTCGTAACCGGGCGTTCGCAGCGGTTGCCGCCGATATATTTGCGGCCATCGGAAAACTGGTTGACGGTCAGCCGGCAATGGTTGTTGCACAAACCGCACTGGACATAGCGGATCTCGTTGCGGAAATGTTCCAGCTGATCGAGATTTAACAGCGACGACGCATCCGGGCAATGGCGCAGGGCGTGCAGCGCGCAGCCGTAAGCGCCCATCAGGCCGGCGATATTCGGCCGGATAACCTCGGTGTCGAGTTCCTGCTCGAAGGCCCGCAGCACTGCGTCGTTGTAGAAGGTGCCGCCCTGGGTGATGATATGTTTGCCCAAAGACTTTGCGTCAGCGGTCCGGATAACCTTATATAAAGCGTTTTTAACGACGCTGATCGACAGGCCCGCGGAGATTTCGTCAATCGTTGCGCCGTCCTTCTGCGCCTGCTTGACTGAGGAATTCATGAAGACTGTGCAGCGGCTGCCCAGATCGACCGGATGTTTGGCGAACAGGCCGAGCCGCGAGAAATCCTCAATTTCATAGCCCAGCGCGTTGGCGAAGGTCTGCAGGAAGCTGCCGCAGCCGCTGGAACAGGCTTCGTTAAGGAAGATGTTGTCGATCGTGCCGTTATGAATTTTAAAGCATTTGATATCCTGACCGCCGATGTCGATGATGAAATCGACGTCCGGCATATATTTGCGGCTGGCGGTGAAATGCGCCATCGTTTCCACGATGCCGGCATCGACGCCGAAGGCGCTGCGGATCAGATCTTCGCCATAACCGGTGACGCAGCTGGACACGATTTCCATCCGCGGGTTGGCGCGCATCAATTCGATCAGCGCTTCCCGGACCAGCTGCAGCGCGTTGCCCTGATTGGGCTGATACATCGAATACAGGATTTCTTCCTGCTCGTTGATCAGCACCATTTTGACCGTCGTGCTGCCGGCGTCAATGCCCAAAGCGCAGCGGCCGATAATTTCTTTCGGTTCATGAACCCGGACCTGATTGCGCTGATGCCGCTCGCTGAACCGGCGGTATTCGTCCTCATCCGCAAACAACGGCGGCAGGGAACGCACAAAGCTGGACGCGTCCATCGTCTGCAGCTGTTCGATCGCGTCGGCGAAATTCACCGGATCTTCCGCTAATAACGCGGTGCCGATCGCGACGTAATACAGGCTGTTTTCCGGACAGACGCCGGTGAGCTTCAATGTTTTATCAAACGCCGCGCGCAGTTCGCTGTTGAAGGTCAGCGGTCCGCCCAGATAGACGACGCGGCCTTCGATTTTACGCCCCTGCGCCAGTCCCTGGATCGTCTGATTGACGACCGCCTGATAAATACTGGCAGCCAGATCTTCTTTATCCGCGCCCTGGTTGATCAGCGGCTGGATATCCGACTTGGCGAACACGCCGCAGCGGGAGGCGATCGTGTAGAGTTTTTCCGCCTGTTTGGCGGCTTCGTTCATTTCTTCCGCGCTTAAGTTTAAAAGCGTGGCCATCTGGTCGATAAACGCTCCGGTGCCGCCAGCGCAGGTGCCATTCATCCGGACTTCCAGACCGCCGCTGAGAAACAAAATCTTCGCGTCTTCGCCGCCCAGCTCGATGATGCAGTCGACCTCCTCGAGTCTTTTCGTCGCGGCGATCCGGGTCGCGTACACTTCCTGCACAAACGGCAGGCTGCATTTTTCCTGCAGGCCCATCGCGGCGGAGCCCGATACTGCTAACGCCATGGCCGGCTGATTGTATTTGGCGGATACTTTCTGCAGCACCTCGATCAGCTTTTCCGTGATCTGGCAGCTGTGCCGCTGATAATCCTGATCAATGCAGCGTCCCGCGTCATCCAGGACGACATATTTGATCGTCGTCGAACCAATATCTATTCCTAATCGCATGCTTTGTCCCCCTGATTCTGTTTCATCATAACGGCGTTTAACAACCGCAGTCCCTCCATTATCTTATCCATATTTTCGGGATCGGTGTATTCCAGCCGGCGCCGGATCATTTCATTAACGTTTTCCTGAACCTGATGGATCAGCTCGTGACTTTTGGCGGTGTTGATCAAAATCACGCTGCGCTGATCCTGCGGATCCCGTTTTCGCTTTAAGAAGCCGCTTTTCTCCAGCCGCTGCGCAATCAGGCAGAGATTGCTGGTAGTCATGCCCAGCCGCTGCGCCAGAAGGCTGAGTGTGACCGGACCATTTCGTTCAATTTCCGAAAGAACCATCGCCTGCGGGCGTGTTAAACCGTAGGGCGAGTAGAACTGATTCAACACATGATTCATGTGATTGTTCACGCTTCGTACAAGATTCATAAGCTCATTTTCATCAGCTTCATAGTGCATACCATCATCTCCAATTCAATTCTTAATTCTTGAATAATTAATGCATTAAATATTAACCGTTTAAATAAAAAAGTCAATTCGATTGACTGAAATTCTTTTTCTTTTCATCTTATTTTCACTTTCAAAATTCTATTTGCCGGGGAATTTGATATAATAAAAACAGTTAGGAAGGATAAGTATGAAAAAACGGCTGGATACTTCGCTGCTGGTCTGGATGAACCGTCCGTCCCTTTGGACGATCGGGCGCAGCCGGATCATCTTCAGCACAGAACCGGCGACGGATTTCTGGATCAACCAGGCCCGTCAGCTGAATAAATTCAACGGGCACGCGCTCTTGCTTCCAATCCGTCAGGATTTTACGCTGACGGTGACGATTCGCGCGCAGCTGCATGAAGTTTATGATCAGCTGGGGATTTTTGTCATGAGCGATCCTTCCTGCTGGTGCAAGGCGGGAATTGAATATCGCGACGAACAAGCGTCGTCGGTCTGCTCGACGGTGACTTATGGCGGTTTCTCTGACTGGGCCGGCATGCCGATCTCCAGCGGCATTCATACGCTGACGCTGCGGCTGCACCGGTGGCAGAATGAATTCCGCGTCGAATTTTCGTTTAACGGCCAGAAATTCAAATGGCTGCGGGAGTTTGCGCTGCCGTTGACCGAGGGTGTCGCGCAGGTTGGGTTTTATGCCTGCAGTCCCAAGAATTCGACGTTTGACGCTGAGTTTTTTGATATGATGATTGAAAGCCTGCAATGGGAAGAAAAGAGGAATAAATTATGACCCCAGAAGAGCGTTTAATTCGCTATGCGAAAATCAACACGGTTTCGGATCCGGAAAGTCCGACCGTCCCCAGCTCAGCCTGTCAGCTGGATCTGTTAAAGGTATTGAAAGAAGAAATGGAACAGCTGGGTATCCAGGAGGTTCGGGAGGATCAGGGCTATCTGTACGGCAGGATCCCGTCAAATCTAGACTATGAGGTTCCAACCGTCGGCTTTATCGCGCACATGGATACCGCGCCGGATTTCTGCGGCGAAGGCGTCAATCCGCGGATCATTCCTCAGTACGACGGCAAGGATATCGCGCTGAACGACAAAATTACGCTGAAGGTCAGCGATTTTCCGAATATGGCACGTTACACAGGCCAGGATCTGATCGTTACCGACGGCAATACGCTGCTGGGGGCGGACGATAAAGCGGGCATCGCAGATATTCTGACGATGGCGGAAACGCTGCTGACGCACCCGGAGATCAAGCATGGCGAGATCCGGATCGGCTTTACGCCGGATGAGGAAATCGGCCGCGGCGCAGATTTGTTCGACGTTGCGAATTTCCACGCGGATTTCGCGTATACGGTCGACGGCGGCGAGATGGAAGCGATCAGTGATGAAACGTTTAACGCGGCCAGCGCGAAGGTCACGGTTCAAGGCTTCTCGATCCATCCGGGCAGCGCGAAGCACAAGATGATCAATTCTCTGAACGTCGCGATGGAATTCCACGCGATGCTGCCGGTGTTCAATCGCCCGGAATATACCGAAGGCATTGAAGGTTTTAATCATCTGAACAATATGGAGGGCAATGTTGAACAGACGGTGATGGAATATATCATCCGCAATCATGACAGCGAGCAGTTCCAGGCGCAGATGGCCACGATGAAGGCAGCGGAGACGTATATGAATCAGAAGTACGGACAGCCGCTGGTGCAGGTGGAAATTAAGGAATCGTATCGGAATATGAAGGAAATCCTGAAGGATCAGGAATGGATTGTAGATCTGGCAAAGCAGGCGATCACGGAAGCAGGGTTGCAGCCATGGGTGGAAAAAGTCCGCGGCGGCACCGATGGAGCGCGGCTGACGTTCATGGGGCTGCCATGTCCGAATTTGGGCACGGGCGGGGCGAACTGCCATGGCCGTTACGAGGTATGCAGCGTGCAGGAGATGCACAAGGTGGTTGAGATTCTGCTGAACATCGTAAAAGCGACGACGAATTTGAAGAAATAGAAAATGAAAAGGCTGAACTGGAATAGTTCAGCTTTTTGCACGATCAGCTAAAGAGGGGGAGTGTCAATGGAACCGGATCGTTTGAAAAGGGTTCTCCGGCAGTGGCTGCCGGGAGAAGAACCAATGATAATAGAAGAAATTCATAGTGGTATTTCCAGTCATGCCCGCAAGATCATGTGTGGTGAAACTCAGGGAATTTTCAGGGAAATCGCGTCGGAAGCTCATGCCAAGACGGAAGCGGAATTCGCCGCTGTTTTGGCGCCGCAGGGAATTGCACCTGCTTTGAGGCTCACAAAAACACACGCTGCTTATGTGCAGGATCAGGGACGGTTCTTTAATTTTCAGGAATATTTGCAGCCTTCGCCGGACAGACCACGGGGCGTGGAGCTGGCCGCGCATATGGGAAAGACCGTTGCGCTGATGCAGAAAGTTTTGTTTCAGGAGCGGATGACTCTGCCAGTTGTTCCTGATCGGTTTGCTTTAGGACAACTGAAGCAGAAAGCACAATGCCGGTTCGCATGGTTTCCGACTGCGGTCACAGCTGAGCATCAGGCTGCAATTCATAGTTTGCTTCAGGACAGCTTGATAATCAATCTGCGTGAAGATCAGCCGATACACGGAGATTTGGGATTGTGGAATATGCTTTGGACAACCTCGGGTCTGCGAATTATTGATTTTGGCGAAGCCCGGCTGGGCGACGGTTATTTTGATTTGGCCGCCAGTCTTTCCTCGTGTATTCAAAGCGAACCCGATCACGCGCTGTATCCTTTAATGATCGAAGCCTTTTTGCACAGTTATAGCGAAACATATCAGGCGATTGACAGAACCAAACTGTCAGCCGTAATTCGCTGCTGGTTATTACGAGGAATTTTAGCCGTCATCAGCTTTCAAGCTCCGGAAAGTTGGAATGCACTGATCACAAAGTATCTGGATTTAATCAGTGAATTGAACACGATTCTCATTCCGTGAGTTTGTTTTCTTTTCTTAATCTGACTCGTCGTGGATAGACCTATCTTCTGGTTGACGAGAAGTTGGATTTCAGGTCTGCCTATTCTGATAAGATCAAGAAATAAAACAGGAAGTCAATCTGACCGCTGAGGCAGACGTGGACTTCCTGTTTTTTTGAGCATTATCTTCTTTTACAATTTCTTTTCAAACAGGATGAAGTCAGTATCGTACATCCGGCAGCTGCCTTTCTCTTGAAAATCAGCGCCGCGATACAAGGCCAGGGCGGGTGCGTTTTCTTTGGCCGCCAACAGCTGAATTCCATCAGCGCCCCGTTTACGTACTTCTTCTATTAAAACTTGCAGCAGGAGCTTGCCATATCCCTGCCCCTGAAACTGCGGATCTACGGCTAAACGGCTTAATTCCAGAGGGTGAAGCAAAGCCGTGCGGTATTCTAAATCTTTCAGTTCATCCGCCGGCGTGATCGCACCCGCCGCGACGATCTCGCCCTGTTCGTTTTTCAAAGTCATTAATCCCTGGCGAAGATAATCTTGTTCCACAAAATCACGGGTCGGGTATTCGTCATCCCAACTGCCGCGGCTTGTTTCAACACAACGTCGGTACAGCTGGTAAATAAGATCAATTTCTTCTTCGAAAGCGGCTTGAAAAGTAAGCATCAGGCGTTCTCCTTCTTTCAATAATGAATGGAATGGGGATTTTTTACAAAATAGGGGATTCTTACAATGTGTCTTGTTTATCAACTAATGAATAGGAAGCAAATAGCCGATAAAGAGAATCGGGTATCTGAATTGCTACGGTTCTAAAACGCCGCAGATCGTTTTTCTTTGTCCGCCCGCAGTGTCAATCCAACAGAGTTTTCCGCTTTGAACGTCCGGTTTGGCATAAACGAAAGCGTACAGTTGACTCAACTGCCAGGCTCGCTGCCAGTCCTGTTCATTTGCCGCAGTTTCGATCGCGTCGGTTAGCACATCGCCGAAGCCGCCGCCACTGGCGAAGTCATTCTCCCATTCCTCAATGACGGACTGACTGAAGTGGAGTACGGGAACTTCAAATTGAAAGTGAACAAAGGCGATTCCAATTAAAATCAAGCTTAAAAAAATATTCAGAATCCGTATTTTCTTATTCATGATCAACGTCCTCCTGCAGCTGGCCATGATTGAAAACCAAGGCTTGATCTGCAATCACACGCGATTTAAGCTGTGATTTTAATTGAGGATCGACCAGCCAGAGAAGGCGGATTTGATCATTTTCATGGAGTTTTACGGATTGCCCGGGAAATATCACCTGTAACGGATGATCGTTAATTGACGCAAGCAGACAGCTCCGTTCGCCTAATGTCTGAAAAAACGTTTGTTCCTCATAGGAATAGGGCTGAAAGATGATTTCCGCTTGTTCGTTGTCAGCGTTTTGTATTTGAATATTCCAGAAATCCTGCGGCTGGATGTCGGCAGGGGCAAACATCAGCTGACGGATGCTGCGCATCTCCGGCAGAAAAAATAAGCAGCCTGAAATCGCCGCGATCAGAATTACCGAACATTTCCAGCTGTCCACAACCCGTTTCCACTTTGTCATGATGACGCCTTCTTTCTTTTTCTAAGGGCATTGATAGTCCCTTAGCTTAAGGCTATTATAAAGGAAATCCCGGTCGACAACAATCGTCCCGGAACAATCGTCATGAATTTGTCAGTTTCAAAGTGACGAACTCGTCATGTGCTTGGCAGAGAGATCGGTTATAATAAAATCAGGTGATAAACATGAATAAAATTTGCTGCGTAGAGGATGACAGCGCGATCTTAACGGCGCTGCAATATACGCTAAGTCAGGAAGGCTACCAGGTCATGACTGCGATGACCAAGACGCAGGGGCTGGAGTTAATCCAACAGGAGAGCTTTGATCTGGTGCTGCTGGACGTGACGCTGCCGGATGGCAGCGGCTATGAGATCTGCAAGCGGATGCGCGAGGACTCCCGGCTGAAAGAAATCCCGGTGATTTTTCTGACGGCCTGTGACGATGAGGTCAATATTGTCATGGGGCTGGACCTGGGGGCGGACGATTACATCACGAAGCCGTTTCGCGTGCGTGAGCTGATTTCCCGGATGAATTCCGTACTGCGCAGGGCCGGAAAAAAACAGGCCGAAACGACGATCAATTATCAGGATTTAAGCATCAATACGATCGCTGCGCGGGTGTTTAAGAATAATCAGGAAGTCTTTCTGACAGGCATGGAATACCGGCTTTTATTAATTTTGGCGACGCACCGCAATCAGGTCATGACGCGCGACCAGCTGTTTGAAGCGATCTGGGATCTGGGTGGGGAATACGTCAATGACAATACGCTGACGGTTTATATTAAGCGGCTGCGGGAAAAGCTGGAGGATGATCCGGCGCATCCGCAGCTGATCCGGACGATCCGGGGGTTAGGCTACAAACTGGGGGAATGACAGATGCGAAATCGTGAGATCAAAATTTTTATCCTGGGCTGCATCGGATTATGCCTGCCCTTTTTTCTGATCGCCGCGGCGGCGTCCCGGGAGATGCTGATTGTCTGCGTCAGTCTGGCCGCTGTTTTGATCAGCGCGTTCTGTCTGTTTACGGCGTGGCGCTACCGCCGGCTGCGGCAGCTGAACGATCAGATGCGCAGAGTCCGGGAAGGTCTTTATCAAATGAATCCGCAGGATTATGAGGAAGGCGAACTGAGTATTCTGCACAGCGAGATCTATAAGGTGACGGTTCAGCTGCGGGAAAGTGCGGAACAGCTGCAGGCGCAGCAGCAGTTTCTTTCCGATTCGCTCAGCGATATTTCTCATCAGCTGAAAACGCCGCTGACCTCGATGATGATGATGGTCGATCTGATGCAGCAGCCGGACATGGATCCGGTTCGGCAACAGGAATTTCTGCGCTTGATCGCCGCCCAGCTGACGCGGATGCGCTGGCTGATTCAGTCGCTGCTTAAAATGGCGAAGCTGCAGGCCGGGGCGGTGCAGTTTTTACCCAATTCCATAACGATCCGTGCCCTGATTAACAAGGCGTTGTCCCAAGCGGAAGCGGAGATGCTGCGGAATAATGTGGAATGGGTGCTGGAATGTCCGGAATCGTTTGTTTTGACGGTCGATGAAAACTGGACGGCGGAAGCGCTGGGGAATATTCTGCGCAACTGCGCCGAACACGCGCCCAACGGACAGATCCGGATTCTCTGTACGCGCACAGCCCTGGTCGATCAAATTGTGATCGAGGATAATGGGGAAGGGATCGATCCGCAGGATCTGCCGCATTTATTTGAACGATTCTATCGTGGCAAAAATGCGAAGCCGGACAGCGTCGGTATCGGCTTGGCGATGTCTCAGCAGATTCTGGCCGCGCAGGATGGGACGCTCAGCGTGGAAAGTACGCCAGGCCGGGGATCGCGGTTTTTAATCCGGTTTGTCCGCCAGGTGATTTAACATGACGAATTTGTCATCCACGGTTTCATCGGCGTGTCATCCGTTTCGTTTATATTGATTGTGTCAGGAGGAATACTCATGGAAATATTAAGCGTGCAAAACTGCAGCCGGTTTTATGGCCGCGGGGCGCTGCAGATCACGGCGTTGGATCATGTCAGTTTTACGGTGAATAAAGGCGAGTTTGTTGCGATTGTCGGACCTTCCGGATCAGGAAAATCAACGCTGATGCATATTCTGGGCGGCGTCGATCAGCCCAGCGAAGGTCAGGTCGTCGTTGACAAAACGGTGATCACGGACTTAAAGGAAGATAAGCTGGCGGTGTTCCGCCGCCGTCAAGTTGGTCTGATCTACCAGTTTTACAATCTGATTCCTGTGCTGACGGTCGAGGAAAACATTACGCTGCCGCTGCGTCTGGACGGACGCAAAGTCGACCGGGACACGGTCGATCAGCTGTTAGAGCAGCTGGGATTAACCAAGCAGCGGAATTTTCTGCCCAGCCAGCTTTCCGGCGGGCAGCAGCAGCGGGTGTCGATCGGAAGAGCACTGATTCATCATCCGGCGATCCTGTTAGCGGATGAGCCGACCGGCAATCTGGACAGCCGCAACACTCAGGAGATCATGACGCTGCTGAGAATGTCGAACAAGCAGCGCAATCAGACCTGCATCGTCATCACTCATGATGAAAATATCGCGCTGCAGGCCGACCGCATCATCGCGATTGAAGACGGACGGATCAGTTCCGATCAGGTGATCCGGCAATGAATATCCTGCATCAATATACCTTTCAATCGCTGAAGGTTAACCGCCGGCGCACGTTGTTCACGGGGATGGGGATCGTCATCTCCGTCGCGATGATCACTGCCGTCAGTGTGTTCGCTTCCTCGTTTCTTGATTATATGGAACGCAAGGCGGTCTATGAAACGGGCGACTGGGAGCTGGCTTACAGCGATCTCAATGAAACTGAAATTCAGTATTTAAATACGGATAAACAGGTGGATCACACCTTTATGGTTGATGATCTGGGCTACGCCGTCTTACCGGAAAGCCAGAACGAATACAAGCCGTATTGGTTTATCCGGGCCTGCGACGAGGAAGGTTTCCAGCGGCTTGGCCTGCATTTAGTCTCCGGTCGGCTGCCGGAAAATGAAAACGAGCTGTTGGTTTCCGAGCATGTTGCCTACAATGGCGGTGTTGAAATTGAATTGGGTCAGACGATTACGCTGCAGACAGGCCAACGGGTACTGCAGGAAAGTCCGGATCAGCCGTTAAATCAAAACAATCCTTACGATCCGGAACAGCCGGAAACGATCGTTGATCTGCAGCCGCGAAATTACACTGTCGTTGGAATCATGGAACGTTCGGATCTGGAACCGCGCTGGTCGCCGGGCTATACCGCGATCACGGCCCGTTCCGAAACCGATCCCGGTGTGGATCCGGTTGTGTATGTTAAATTAAAACATTCCGGTCAGCGGCCGCAGGAAGATTTTCCACAGCTTCAGATCAAGCTGTATCCGGCCACAGGGGTGAATAACAACGTCCTGCGGTTTCGCGGTCCATTCTGGGAAAACAGTTATTTCGCCATGGTTGCCTCAGCGGCGACGCTGACATTGTTGATTATCATCACCGGATCGGTATTTCTGATTTATAACGCATTCGCGATTTCACAGACTGAACGCAGCCGGCAGTTCGGGATTCTGGCCAGCGTCGGCACGACTTCCCGTCAGAAATTCTGGTGTGTGGTTCAGGAAGGGCTGATGATCGCGCTGGCGGCCATACCGATAGGCGTGCTGGCGGGGATCTGCGGAATGGCGGTAACGCTGCGCGTGATTAATCCGATGCTTCAATCGTTGGAATTCCTTTCCGCCGATGTTCCGTTTCATACGGTGGTTTCCTTTCCTGCGGTTGCTTTGACGGTAATTTGTTCCGTAGTGATGATCGTTCTTGCCTGTTGGCTGCCGGCCTTAAAAGCCGCGCGGATGACGCCGATCCAGGCGATTCGTCAGCCGCAGAAAGTGAAGCTGAAACGCCGCCATCGCTTTTTATCCTTCGCTGCGGGAAAATTGTGGGGCATCGAGGGCGAACTGGCTGTCAAAAATATCCAGCGCAGCGGCCGCAAAGCCGGACTGACCATTTTATCGCTGGCGGTCAGCTTAATTCTGTTTACGACGGTGACCTCGGTGATGACAATGATGATTCAGGCCGTCGGCATGACCAGTCAGGATGAACTCGCTGACGCCTGGGTTACGGATTATTCTTCGCATTCCTTCCTCGAAGAAAAGCCCAGCTTCACCCAGCTTCGCCAGCTGACTTCAGTCGCCGGCACCCAGCGGATTACCCAGGTGTATGCCGCCGTGCATACGCAGAATCTTGACTTCGACGACTACTGGTCAGGGATTGGGGAAGAATATCCGGCGCTGTTGTTTGCGGTGGATGACGAAACATACGCACGAATTCTGACTGAAAATTCGATTTCGGAAGCGGCAATGGCGAATCCTGCTGACGGCGCGATCCCGGGGATCCTCTTTAACCGTTATCGAGCGCAGATCGCAGAGAACGGGAAAAAACGGTATGCGGACGTTCCGTTCTTGAAAAGTATACCGGACACCCTGAAGATCTCGATCGGCGACGCGGGAGAAATGCTGACGATAAAACCAATGGCGCTCGCCGCGGATATGGATCTGTATTCCAGTGAAATCGTTTACGGCGGCAATCTCGCGGTGCTGATTCCGGTTTCGGATTTGAATACGCTTTTAACAGAAGCGAAAGGTTCGCGGTCTTACAGTGATAAGCTGTATCTGCGGGCAGTCCCAGGGCAGCAGGAGACAATGCTCCAGCAGATTGATGAAATTGGCAAGCAGAATCTGACGCACAGCTTCAGCTGGTACAGTCCGGTTCAGAATCAGCGGGAAGATAAAACGCTGCTGACGATTGTTTCCATCTTTATCTACGGATTTATCACCTTGATCTGCATGATCTGCCTGGTCAACGTTATCAATACGATCTCGACCAACATCGCGCTGCGGCGCAAGGAGTTTGCGATGCTGCGGTCAGTAGGCATGGATGAAAAGAAGTTCAACCGCATGATCCGGCTTGAAAGTCTGTTTTACGGACTGGGCGCGGCAGCCATCGGCATTCCTGTCAGCTTGTATCTGATCACCTTGCTTCACTACAATTTGATGCAGGGAAGTTTCTGGTTTTCATTCGCAATGCCCTGGCCGATGATTCTGGGCGGGGTCGCCGTGCTGATGCTGATGGTCATGACGATGATGAGCTATGCGACGCGGAAAGTAAGAAAAGAAAATATCATTGAAACGCTGAAGGAAGAAGAATAGCGAGAATAAAAAACGGAGTCCGCATGGATTCCGTTTTTTTCAGGTTAAAACTGGAATTCAAGAATCAGGAATTCCGAACAGGATAACCCGGCTGATCTTCCAGCGACTTCAGATCGCGGAAATTCTGAATCTGGGCGGAGTGCTGCGAAGGAAAGGGAAAGGCAGATCTTTCTGTTTTTGAACCTGCCGAAGGAGTTGAAGCATCTGCGGATTCTCCTGGGCTTCGATCAAGGCTTCAAGATCGTCGTTCAGCTGATCCTCTGGAAGCCGTTCAGGCGTGACGATCAGATCAGATTTCAGACACACAAGCTTGTCGGGCATAAAATCGTCATAAACATACCCATACTGATGGGTGCGGGTCGCGCAGAGGAACACATATTGCTGGCCGCCCCATTCCTCTAAAATCTGACCGCAGGCATATGGCGCAGGTTTGCGGACATAGGCGTTCTGTTTGTGTTTGGGCGGCGAAGTCCGCGACCGTGCTTTTCTGTTTTCCAAACGGATCCGGGAAAGAAGCTCCCAATCCGCCAGTCCGGCTATATCGTTGGCAGCGAGCTCGGATAACGGGAGCGTCTGCGTCTGGAGGGCATTGAAATAGAAGACTCTGTTGTTAATCCTGCCGCCGACAGCGCCCTCTGCGTTGGGGTTGCAGCGGGGAACAATCGTGCAGCTCTGTTCGCTGCAGTCCAGGATCAATCCGTGCGAATGCAGAAGATCCCCGGGCGCCGGAACGAGCGGAACAGGAAACCGGAAGGCCGGCCGGTTTTGATTTTGACGATGCTGCAGAATCAACCGTTTATTCGCCTGAGTTTGCACGACGGCGGGAACTGAACAGATCGGCTCGATCAGATTCGCAGCCGGAATGCGGAAGATCCGCCGCAGATCGACATGGGTATCACGGATTTGCGTCACGGCATTGGAAATAACGAACTGAGAAGCGGCGGGACACTTTTTAATCGGCTTGGATGAACAGTAAAACCCTGTTACATGATCTGTTTTCACCGCTGCGATCCAATAAGGCCGAATCTGGTGACCTTCCGGAATCTGATCCAGCTCTTTTTGAGGCAGCGGCATTAAGCACCAAACCAGATCTCCGCTATGAACCGGAAACGGAAAGACCGGCGGAGGCGGCAACGGGGCGGCCGCAGGTGAAACAACAGGCGCAGCCGGTTTTTTCCAGTGCGTCCGAAGCCTGCGGAACAGCGCCTGGAAAATGATCTTTAACTTTTTCATATTAAAGAATTTCTGCGATGACGACGTTTTTAACGATAAACAACACTTTCATTTTGACCCGGTTCTCGAAGGAATCATAAATCCGTCCGGCGGAATGGCAGCCTTTTGCGACCGTATGCACGCTGTTGGCAATGTAACCGCAGGGCACGTCGCTTTCTGTAACGACTTTGATCGCTTCACTGTCAAAACTGTTTTCTGGTTCCTTGACGCCGGTCAGGATTTGACCAACCTTGAAGATATCAGTTCCGAAGAATTGGTGTGTTGCGACGATCGTGATGTAATTCATGAATTTCACTCCTTTTTGTATTTACAGCGTCATTATAGTGCTTTAACTGTACAAAAAACCTGCCAGCTTTATAATAAAGACAGAGGTGAGTAGAGCGATGGAAAAGAAAACGAGCGTGCTGGCGGTTCTGGAGATTCTGCAGCGGGAAAGCGACCGCGATCATCCGCTGACAGCGGCGCAGATCCAACAGAAAATGGAGCAGCTGTATCAGTGCCCGATCGAACGGCGGACTCTGTACGCCAACATTCAGATGTTGAAGGAATTTGGTTATGAAATCAGCACCTATCAGGAAAATGGACACGGGTATTATCTGGATAACCGGGATTTTGAAGAATCGGAAATCATGCTTCTGTGCAACGCCGTGCATGCGTCCAATTTTATTCCCCGCAAGCATTCCAACGATCTGATCAAGAAACTCCTGGCGACCCAGAGCCACTACACCGCTCAAAAATATCGCAATATGGTTTATATTGATAATCTGCGCAAGAAAGACAATCAGGATTTCTTCTTCAGTCTTCAAATTTTGTTGGAAGCAGTGGAAGAAAAATGCGCGGTGGAATTCGATTATGTTCAATATAATGAAAAACTGCAGCTGGTTCCCCGCCGCACCGCACCCTATGTCGTTCAGCCAGTTTATCTGGTCTATGAGAATGAAAAAACATATCTGATCGCCCGCCATGAAAAGTACCGGGATTTCAGTCATTACCGTGTGGATAAGATCCGCAATATCCAAAAACGCGAGGCGCTGAAGGAACCGCTGGGGCCGCTGTGCGATCCTTACGAATACGCCAAGACAAAAGTTTACATGTACGGTGGGGAAGTGCTTGATTTTATTCTGTTATGCCACCGGCGGATTCTGGATGACATCGTCGATCATTTCGGCAGGGAAATTCAAATTGTCGTGCAGGATCCGGAGCATTTTATCACGCGGGTGAAGGGCAGCCGCGAGGGCGTGATTTACCTGGCGATGCAGTATGCGAAGTGGATGGAAATCCTGGAACCGGCCTCCGTCAGGGAAGAAATGAAGACAATTTTCAGCGCCGCGCTGAGCCGTTATGAGAAAAAATAAAAAAGTTTCTAAAACTTGTATACAAGTTAAGAAAAATGCGGTATGATAGGGACAGAAAGAAAAAGGAGGACGCGATTATGGATATTCGTTATTCTGTTAACCAGCGGGATTTCAAGCGCTACACCACAGATGAGATTCGGGATGAATTCCTGATTACTGATCTGTTCAAGGCGGATGAAGTTACCGCGGTTTATTCGCACGTCGACCGCATGGTCACTTTAGGCTGCATGCCGGTCAACGAAACGGTTTCAATTGACAAGGGCATCGACTGCTGGAAAAATTTCGGCACGCATTTTTTCCTGGAGCGCCGGGAAATCGGGATCTTCAACATTGGCGAACCGGGCGTGATCACTGCAGACGGCGTCGAATACAAAATGGGGCATGAAGATTGCCTGTATATCACGATGGGGACAAAGGAAGTCACCTTTGCGAGCGATGATGCCGCCCATCCGGCAAAATTCTATATGGTCAGCGCGCCGGCGCATAAGCCGTGCAAAACGACCTTTATCTCAATTCAGGATGCGAACAAGCGTCCGATGGGCGATTTAAAAACATCCAACGCAAGAACGATCAATCAGTTCATTCATCCGGACGTGCTGGAAACCTGCCAGCTGTCAATGGGCTTAACGCGGTTGGAAGAAGGCAGCGTCTGGAACACAATGCCGGCGCATACGCACGAGCGCCGCATGGAAGTTTATTTCTACTTTGACATCCCGGAAGACAACGTCGTTTTCCATATGATGGGCGAAGGTAAAGAAACACGCCATATCGTCATGCAGAATGAAGAGGCCGTGATCTCTCCGTCCTGGAGCATTCACAGCGGCTGCGGCACAAGCAACTATACGTTCATCTGGGCGATGGGCGGCGAAAACAAAGCGTTTGACGATATGGACAATATCCCGACGACAGAATTGCGTTAAACGCGTTCAACTCATACGAAAATGAATAAAAAAGGAGAAATAAAAATGGAAAATTTCATGAACAGCTTCTCTCTGCAGGGCAAAGTCGCCCTGATCACCGGCGCTTCCTACGGCATCGGCTTCAATGTTGCCCGCGGCTTCGCAGCGGCAGGCGCAACGATCGTCTTCAACGATATCAACCAGGAACTGGTCGATAAGGGGCTGGCGGCTTATAAAGAAGAAGGCATTCCGGCACACGGATATGTCTGCGACGTTACCGATGAAGCGGCCGTCAACGAGCTGGTAAAGAAAATTGAAGCCGAAGTCGGCGTGATTGATATCCTGGTCAACAACGCGGGAATCATCAAGCGGATCCCGATGCTGGAAATGGCGGCTGCGGATTTCCGCAAAGTCATCGACATTGACCTGAACGGTCCGTTCATCGTTTCCAAGGCTGTCATTCCGGGCATGATCAAGAAGGGTCATGGCAAGATCATCAACATCTGTTCGATGATGAGCGAACTGGGACGCGAAACAGTTTCCGCTTATGCGGCAGCTAAGGGCGGCTTAAAAATGCTGACGAAGAACATCGCTTCCGAATACGGCGAATACAATATCCAGTGCAACGGTATCGGCCCGGGTTATATCGAGACGCCGCAGACCGCTCCGCTGCGTGTTGAAGGTCATCCGTTCAACAGCTTCATCATTTCCAAAACACCGGCTGCTCGCTGGGGCAAACCAGAAGATCTGATGGGACCGGCGGTATTCCTGGCTTCCGATGCTTCCGACTTCGTCAACGGTCACATTTTGTACGTTGACGGCGGTATTCTGGCTTACATTGGCAAACAGCCGCAGTAAGGTTTCTCGATCGATCATCAGAACGCTTTCCTGAAAAGGGGAGCGTTTTTTGTCGTGTGCCGGGCATGGCATACATCTAGTTGGTGAAAATCCAACCACGGGTATTTACCGCCAAGTGTAGTGAACCACAAGTCGTTAGCAGTGATGTTAAGGGTGAAGGAAGTGGTGTAGCAAAATCTTCGAGGTTACGAACAGAAACCTGATGAGGCTAAATGGTGGATAAGGATGCGAAACAAACCAAAGTCCAAAAGGTAAACGTAAAACCAAGACAGTAAATCAGGAACTTGTGAAGATAGGAAAGAGATGTATGTCTTACCCCGGGAGGTCTTGTGAACGATGAAGTCCAATAAACTTTAAAATCAGGGATGGTAGCATCGGTCGAAAAAGGTTTATCACAAGAAGTCAGCTGAGGTCATATTAGTTATCCAGCCTAGATAACGAAGGACTTAATGTATGTATAGTGTGAATCACTATGAGAAAATGTTCAAGCAATCCGAAAATGAGGATACTCTGAAACAATGAATCGTAATCATTGATGAGGAAAGTAGTGGGGATGGTCTTGGATAAATCTACAAGTAGAGGAGGAACAGCGAATGAGATTGGTAGAAAAGATGCTAAGTAAAAGAAATATGGAACTGGCGATAAAGAAAGTCAAGAGTAACAAAGGCGCACCGGGTGTTGATAACATGATGGTGGAAGAAATTGACAAATATTTTGAAATACATGGAGAGGAAATTATAACCGCAATCATGAATATGAAATATAAACCAAAGCCAGTAAGGAGAGTCTATATACCAAAAGCAGATGGAAAGCAAAGACCGCTAGGTATACCGACAGTAACAGATAGAGTAATACAACAAGCATTAGCGCAGATACTGAGCGAAATATATGAACCACATTTCAGTGAAAACAGTTATGGATTTCGCTCCAATAGAAGTGCACATAATGCGATGGAACAAGTATTAGAATATCTAAACGAAGGATACGAATGGGTTATTGACATGGATATAGAAAAATATTTCGATACAGTACATCATGACAAGTTAATCTCAATACTTAGAGAACATGTGAATGAAAGAGAAATACTGCATCTGATACGTTCGTTCTTAAAAGCAGGAGTTATGGAAGATGGACTAGTAAGTCCAAATGAAGCAGGAGTACCACAAGGAGGACCACTCAGTCCAGTACTATCAAATATATATTTAGATAAGCTTGATAAAGAACTTGAAGAGAGAGGGCTGCGCTTTGTGAGGTACGCTGATGATGGTAACATCTTCGTAAAGAGCGAAATGGCAGCAGAAAGAGTAATGAAATCAATCACATGGTGGCTAGAAAGAAAACTATTCTTAAAAGTGAGTGCGACAAAGACCAAAATCGTAAGACCGACGAAAAGTAATTTTCTAGGTTTTACGTTCTGGAAAGGAAGTATGGGATGGAAGTGTAGGCCAAGCGATAACAGGAAAGCGAAGTTATGCATGAAAATCAAAGAAATACTAAAACGGAAACATGCAGTAGCAAGACCATTAGCAGAAACATTTAAAAGAATAAACCAAATTATACGAGGATGGATAAACTATTTCCGTATCGGAAGTATGAAACAATTCTTGGATAAATTCGGACAATGGTTAAGACACAAAATAAGAGTGGTTATTATTAAGCAATGGAAGATACCGAAACGGATTTATATAAATCTGCAAAGACTGAATAAACTGCAAAATTTTTTCTTCACAGAGGAAGACATATTTAAAGTAGCAAATTCAAGACTAGGATGGTATCGAAGATGTGGAATGAATGTGGTAAACTACATCTTAAATCCCAGAATACTAGCCATAAAGAAAAAGGAAAGACAAGGCTTAGTCAATCCTTTAGAGTACTATCTAAGTTATTCGTGACAGCAATACATATGTAGCGCCGTATACGAGATCCGTACGTACGGTGCAATGGGAGGGGCGAAATTTATTTTCCCTCTACCCTATTTTACATTACTTCATACAATATCGGAAGAAAATCATCTGCCCCGGCATCTTTAGAATTTCCATCGGAATTCGTTAAAAATTTGTAATGATTCATCACGGAACGATCACGGAAAAACCATCGTTATCCCATAATTTTTTCCTATAATACAGTCATCAGGAAAGGAGGCATCCAAGAAGATCAGTTTAGAATTTCAAATATTTTCCTCTTCTCAAAATATAGAAATAAAATAGTTTTCCCTCTTCTCTTATAAATAATAATCATGATCCCGATGAAAACCCTCCCCTGTTTTCACGGGAGAAAAGGCTGCGCTTTCCCCGGCGCAGCTTTTTTCTGCATGAGAAACAGAAGGATCTTTGTTGGCAAGGGGGATGAAAGAAAAAAATATTAGACAAACGTCTAAAATTAAATTGACAAGTATTTTAGACAAATGTAGAATATGGATAGAAGGAAGGGATGAAAACATGAAGCTTTCAAGAAAACTCCCGGAAGCCGAATTCGAGATCATGAAGGTTGTCTGGGGGAAAGAACCGCCGCTGACCAGTACGCTGTTAATGGAAGAACTCAAACAAACCAAGGATTGGAAAGTTCCTACTTTATCGTCGCTGTTGTCCCGCCTGGTTGACCGCGGTTATCTGCGGACGGAGAAAAATGGGAAGGAAAGAACATATTATCCTCTGATTACAGAAGATGAATATCTTCAATTTGAAAGTCAGGATTTCCG
The DNA here is from genome assembly GCF_015552275.1 of Holdemania sp. 1001302B_160321_E10. Lineage (NCBI taxonomy): Bacteria > Bacillati > Bacillota > Erysipelotrichia > Erysipelotrichales > Erysipelotrichaceae > Holdemania > Holdemania sp. 1001302B_160321_E10. The sequence goes on from NZ_JADNEM010000040.1 coordinate 21,742, forward strand.
TCAGCGCTACGCTCAGCGCAGCTGGATCAGTCTGATGAACGCGTTTTATGATGGCGAAGCGGTAAGCGATGAAGAACTGGATCAACTGCAGGCCTGGCTGGATATGAAACGGAAGACAGACGGATGAATGGGGCGGAGCTGTTATTCCGGCATTGTCTGCCGCATTCGCTGTTAACGCTGATCGTACTCTTTATCCTTCGCCGCATGCATCGTCAATCCTCCCGAACTGCTTATGGAATCTGTATCATCCTGCTGCTGGGGTTATTGATTCCTGTTAAGATTCCGCTGCCTGTTTCTTCGGAAATCATCGAACCGGTCAGGTCGCTGCCGCTGAGTGAAGTCTGGATTGAATCCCAGACGCCGGTTTCTTCTATTATGCCGACATTGGCAGCGTCAAATCCGTCGGAGCCGAGAATGAACGGAACTCAGATCGTCACCCTTTTATGGCTGGGCGGCTGCGCGGTAGCTTTGGGAATAAATCTGATCCGCAACCGGGAAAGTCTGAAATGGATCCGTCGCTGGTCAAGGCCGGCAGGATCTGCTGAATTGGAATTATTACGCCGGCTTCAGTCGCAGATGAAGCTGAAACGGCACATCCAGCTGATGACATGCGGCGGGATCGCAACGCCATGCGCGCTGGGGTTGATTCATCCAAAGTTGATTTTACCGGAACAGGATTGGGAAAAGGAAGAGCTGACGCTGGTCCTTACCCATGAGTTGGTTCATATCCGGCGCTATGACAGCTGGATAAGATTGTTAAGCGTGATCGCCCGGGTTGTATACTGGTTTAATCCGATTGTCTACCTGTTGGAAATTCAGCTGAATCAATATTGTGAACAAGCCTGCGACGAAGCCGTGATCCGAAACTGTACGATGGAACAGCGGCATCGCTATGGCAGTCTGCTGCTGAGGCAGGCACGTTCCACACACTCGCTGCCGATCCTGTCCACAGGCTTTATGTTAAAGCCGAAACAGCTTCAGGAGCGGATAATGCGGGTCATGAATCAAAAACAATTTAAAATGAATTGGGAAAAGGTGCTGATTGTGGCCGCTTTGGTCATGATGGCAGGATGCGTGATGAAGGAAAAGGAGATTCGGAATTTCCTGGCAACGCCGCTGGCTAATGCAAAGCCTGAGAATAATGTGATTTATTTGAATTCAGATAAACTACAAGGATATAGAAAACAAGCTGAATTTGAAGAAACATTCATTTTAGAGAATAAAGACTTGTCGCTGAATCAATTTCGGGAAAAGATGGAGACTGAAGTTGAAAATCTCCGTGCAGAAGGCTTTGCGTTGGACAGTTTAGTCGTTTATCCCAACAGAATCCAGCAGATTGTTTTACCTCAGTCTGTAACGATATCTTCCATAATCTATGATTCTAAGATCAATAAAAACCGCAGGATTAATTTAAGCTTCATATTTGACGGGGATAATGACAAGATTACCTATGAACAAAGCAATCAGATGTATGCTGCACTGATGGATGTGATGAACGATTATTTTGATAACCTCACCGAATCCCAAAGGCAAGCCTTTCTTTATGAGGATGAACGGGAATCCGTATTGAATTTTATCGAGCAAAAATTTGAGGAGCAAACAAAAAATACAATGTTCAGCATTCGGCAGCTTTCCTTTACTTCGATTGAAATTGATGAGAATTTACCAACTGTAAATGTCCAGCTGAGCCAGACCCTGGAAGAATTGCGGAACTTGAGTTATGATGAACTTATGTCGCTTGCACAAATTGAAGAAGGGCCAAGTTATACGTTGATTACTGCCGATGGAATCAAAATCTATGGCATCGGTATCGGTTTCTATCAACCGATCAGTTCGATTTGTAAAAATGCAGAAGCCCGGATTTCCGCGCAGGCTTATGTTAAGTTTTATGAGAATGAAAACGGGATCCAGCATCTTCAGGAAATTCCTGATTTAATAAGTAGGGTTGATCAGATTCTCAATGATCGTCTGCAGAACTTGCAGGGGGAGGATCATTCGATGTTATGTGAAAACTTAAGAAAGCGAATTGTAGAAGAATTGAATGTGGAAAACAGTCTTATTTGGGTTGATGTCATTAAAGATTAAGTAGCTCTGTTACAGTGGGGCGCTGGAAATTAAAACGATAAGCAGAACGATTTTCGCTGGAAGCGGCACCTTTAGAATTTTCATCGGAATTCGTTAAAAATTTGTAATGATTCATCACGGAACGATCACGGAAAAACCATCGTTATCCCATAATTTTTTCCTATAATACAGTCATCAGGAAAGGAGGCATCCAAGAAGATCAGTATAG
>NZ_JADNEM010000040.1:24130-25130 GCF_015552275.1 Holdemania sp. 1001302B_160321_E10
ACGGAAAAACCATCGTTATCCCATAATTTTTTCCTATAATACAGTCATCAGGAAAGGAGGCATCCAAGAAGATCAGTATAGAATTTCAAATATTTTCCTCTTCTCAAAATATAGAAATAAAATAGTTTTCCCTCTTCTCTTAAATCAATAATCATGATCCCGATGAAAACCCTCCCCTGTTTTCACGGGAGAAAAGGCTGCGCTTTCCCCGGCGCAGTTTTTTCTGCTTTCTATCATGACTTGCGGAAACACCGGGACTTTTTTGTTATCCTTAAAGAGGGTTTACACGCATTAGACAAAAAATGCTCGGTACGTTCAAAATGATTTTCTATAATAATGTCCTTAAGAAAGGGAGTATCCAGTCAGAAGCCCAAGCTGGCGAATATTCAATTATCCACAAGCATAAACTGATCATTCCAAATTTTTCTCTTCTGTTAATTCATGTCTTTGAAACACTTCTGTCCCTCCCTCAGAAGTTGTTTTTTTCGGCCGGGACTAACGATAACAATACCCTTTCCGATCACCGGCCTGCCTTAACTGGTGTTCTGATTGACGACATTAACTGTTCGTAATCCGCTCAATATCCAGATCTGATTTTCACAAAAAGTTCACGATGCTTCCATAAACAACACACAGTATTCCGATATACTAATAATGGAAACAGAGAAGACCACAAAACATTTCTTCATTTCTAAAATTTTCCTTTCTTAATTAATTTAAATTTGATCTTCTCTGTTCATAATAAGTACGAAAGGAAATCCCCCGTTTCCTTTCTCCCATGAGAAACCGCAACTTTCCCTCTTGCGGTTTTTTTCATTGAGAAACGCCGTAAGTATTGTGGCTCTTTCAAAAATAGTGTTGGTGAGAGAAAAACCGAAACAAGAAAGACGCAGATGAGTTCCAGAAATGGGACTCATTTTTAATACGAAGTGGATACCACGTGCTATGCGCGTGGTGCCAGAGCTTAAAGTGTTAAAAAAACAAATACCCTCCGATATAA
>NZ_JADNEM010000041.1:0-24433 GCF_015552275.1 Holdemania sp. 1001302B_160321_E10
GGCTCTTTCAAAAATAGTGTTGGTGAGAGAAAAACCGAAACAAGAAAGACGCAGATGAGTTCCAGAAATGGGACTCATTTTTAATTGAGAAAACGGCAGGGAACTAAGGTGTTAGAAATAAGTAAAATGCGGGTCTTAAATTGAATGAAAGAACGATAACCGAAAGCCAGACGCTTGATGACCTTAATCAGATTATTCGTACCTTCAATCATGCCATTGGAAAATGAGTAAGTCAAGGCGTTGATCACTGCCTCTTTCCGTTCCACTAAGGACTGAATGGCAATATTCATGGGCTTGGAGATCAAAGGATCAGGATTCAGACAAGCTTGGAGGAAGGCGTCAGGATCTTTCCGGTTGAGCGCGGTAAGGAGACTCTGATAGAGCTGTTAGAGAAGGAAATAGATAGTGGCCTGAGAAACAGAGTGACAGAAAGGGATGTCTTTTTCAGAAGTTTTCATTTTGGTTTCCACCAACACCAAAATTTATAGAACCAAACGTATTTCCTCCTTTCCAGGACTCGGCGTAAACTGGATTGTTTTTATCATAGTATAAATAATGCGGAAATTCAAATTGTGCTTTAAAAAGGGGAAATGGAAAAATAAAGAAAGACACGGCAGGTGAAACTGGAAAGTAAATATTTTTCCAAACTTACCAGTTATTGCCCATTTTTGAAAAAATACAGGTAAAATAAAAGAGAAAAGCGTCATGATAGGCTGTAATTTAAATAGAAAGAGTGCAGGTGGCATACATGAAGGTCAATGAGTTTGCCCGTCAGCTGGGGATTGTCAGCAGTAAGGTTCGTTATTATGACCGGATGGGCTTGATTCAGGGAGAACGGCAGGATAACAATTACCGGAATTTTACACCGCAGGACGCCCTGAATATTTATCATGCGCAGATGCTGCGCAGCTTCGACATGAGCATTCAGGAATCGCTGAACGCGAAAAATGAGGAGTTGGAAGCGATTGATCAATGGGTCGGCGCACACGCTGAGTCGCTGGAAGAACAAATCCGCTGGCAGGAAATTAAACTGCTGCGGTTAAAGGAAATGCAGGCCTATTTTCAGATGATCAAAGAGGGACGGGAACGCGTGGCTCCACTGTTTCGTGACAACAGCTATAATGTCTGGAATTTTGGGATTGGGGCCGTCAGGACTCCGGATGTGCAGAAGGCGGTTGAGATTCTGTCTGAGAATATGCCCTTCTCCTATATTGCGATCAAAATCGGCGTGCAGAGCGTGATCGAGGAGCGTCGGCCGCTGGACGTCAGTATCGGCCTGGGTATTCTGGAACGCAATAAAAAGAAGCTGAATCTGAAACTTCCTGCCGAAGTGGAACGAAAAGAAGGCGGCGAGATTCTGCAGTACATGTTGGAGGTTTCCGATCCGTTTCAGCTCACCTGCCAGGATTTAAAACCGCTGCTGGACGAATGTCGGCGGCGCGGGAAACCGATCTGTACGGATATAATCGGCCGGATTTATTTAAGTTACATGAGAAACGGCGTTTTTGTTCATGGAATCGGTTTGGCGGGTGAAATATAAGCGGAGAAAGATGAGGTCATCTTTCCCAACGTCAAACGTCTTCGAGAACCTTGACGAAGAAGACTGTATATACGCCGAAAAGTCGCCGGGATAAACCTGAAAACCAGATTATTTTGCCGGTAAACGGATCTTACGAGGGATCCGTTTTCATTTGTTCTGTTTGTTTGTTCACAAACTTGTTGACTTGTAAGCGGCTAACAGGTTTACAATGTTTACGATTCATAACAGGAGGGAAAGTCATGAAGAAATTTTGTCTTTCTGTGATTCTGGCTCTGGCGATGACGATGAGTCTGACTGGCTGTTCACAGACACCAAAACAGGAACCGGCGAAAACCGGGGACACGATGTCCGGAGTGTTCACAGGCACATCAACGGGCATGCAGGGACCGGTCAGCGTCCAGCTGACAGTGGAAGAAGGAAAGATCACCAAGGCCGAAGTGACTGAATGTCATGAAACCGCAGGTCTGTCCGATGTGGCGCTGGAACGCATTCCATCACAGATCGTCGAACATCAGACCTTTGATTTAGACACCGTTACCGGTGCGACGCTTTGCAGCAACGCATTGATGCGGGCGGCTGAGGATGCGGCGACCAACGCCGGCATGGATCTCAGCGCGTTGAAGGCAAACGCTTATCACGCGGCAGCGGGCGAGGCGGAAACATTATCTGCGGACGTCGTCGTTGTCGGCGGCGGCGGAGCGGGACTGAGTGCTTCGATCGCGGCAGCGCAGGAAGGCTCAAAGGTCATCCTGATTGAAAAAAGCTCGTTCCTGGGCGGCGATACAATGATGGCCGGCGGCGCGTTCAACGCGGTTGACCCGGAAGCGCAGGCGGAACGCGTTTTATCGGAAGCACAGAAAAATACGCTGGATTCCTATCTGGCGCTGTCGACAACCGACGCGGATCTGCATCTGGATCAATTCCCGGAATGGGCGGAAGTCCTGACCACGCTGCAGAGCGATATTCAGGCTTTCTATAAGGCGAATGCCGGCAAGACGGCAGGCAAGGATATGCCGGGCTTCGATTCAATTTCTTTGCACATGTGGCATATTTATACGGGCGGACTGCGGCAGATGAACGACGGCCGCTGGATCGCTTCGAACATTGATCTGGCCCGCACCTTAGCGGAAAGCGCGCTGAATTCTTATGACTGGGCGGGTTCAATCGGCGTTGGCACAGCTTCTCACGCAGGCGCCGGGGATTCGCTGTACACCGTATTAGGCGCAATGTGGCCGAGAACCCATGCTTACACCGCAGGTCTGCCGTTAATTCAGGTACTGCAGAGCGCGGCTGAAAAAGAAGGCGTAACCATTTATACGGAAACTGCGGCGAAGTCGTTGATCGTCGATGACAACGGCCGCGTTACCGGCGTTAAGGCTGAAAAAGCCGACGGTACGGAAGTCACATTAGAAGCGGGACACGGCGTTGTGCTGGCCAGCGGCGGTTATTGCGCAAATCCGGCGATGGTCAAGCAGTATGATGAATACTGGGGCGATGATCTGACCGACCGCACCTTGACGACCAATGTCGGCACCAACACTGGCGACGGCATCGTCATGGCGATGGAAATCGGCGCGGATACGACGGGTCTGGGTGTTTCCCAGCTGATGCCTTCCTCTTCCCCGATCAAAGGCACAATGACCGACGGCATCTGGGCTGACGCTTCAGAACAGATCTGGATCAACGGTCAGGGTGAACGCTTTGTCGACGAATACGCGGAACGTGACGTTCTGGCGAAGGCTTCGCTGACGCTGGATAACGGCATCTTCTACATCATTTATGCCGGCAGCGGCCTGAAGGAAGCCGACGGTCTGTGCAAGGGTGCTTCACTGGAAGAAGGGCTGTTCGGCACGACTGTTCAGTCGATGGTCGACAACGGTCATGTCTGGTATGGTTCGACCTTAGCTGAACTGGCGGAAGCGTCCAAGACCGCAGCGGGCGGCGCGACTCCGGCATTTACGGAAGAACAGCTGCGCACGGTCATTGAAAAATACAACAGCTATGTTGAAAATCAGAGCGATCCGGATTTCGGCAAGGAAGTCCTGGCCGGCGCGATCGATCTGGAAGCGATCGAGAACGATCCGAACGTTGGCATCGTCATCTCGCCGCGGAAGGCTTCGCTGCACCACACGATGGGCGGCGTGGTCATCAACACCTCGGCGGAAGTCTTGAACGCGGAAGGCCAGCCGATCGAAGGCTTATGGGCAGCAGGCGAAGTCACTGGCGGTATCCATGCGGGCAACCGTCTGGGCGGCAACGCGATCGCCGATATCTTCACCTTCGGTATGATTGCCGGTCAGAACGCGGGCAAGGCCCAGTAACTTTTTTCTCCCATGAAGCTCTCTGGAATTCTTCCGGGGAGCTTTTTATTCAAGGTTCAGGCTGAAGCCTTTAGCGAGGGGCAGGAAATGGGATTACTTAAAGAAGTTTGATCTGATGAAACTATTTTCAAGTTGTCTGAAAATAAAAATGCGCTATAATGAAAGATAAGAAAACAAACGAGGGGGAGTAATCAATGAAAAAATTCTGGATTCATGCCGGAACGCTGATCGACGGCACTGGCGCTGAACCAAAAAAGAACCAGGCCATCTGCGTTGAAAACGGACGGATTGCCGCGATCGAAGATTTCCACGGGAAGAACGAGGAAGAATGGGTGGATTTAAGCGAAATGACCGTCATGCCGGGCATGATCAACTGTCATGTTCACTCTTTGTCTCCAGTGGGCATCAGCGATGAGGAAGAAAACGCGCTGACCACGATGGAAAAAGCTTGGTGGGGGATGAAGAACGCGCACGATTATATCGACAGCGGCGTGACGTTTGTCCGTTCGCTGGGGTCTGAACAATATTACGATCTGGAAATGAAAAAATGCATCGAAGAAGGAAAAGTCGTTGGACCGCACATGTTCTGTGCCGGCCGGGTGATTACGATGACCGGCGGCCATGGCTGGAAAAGCGGACTGGAATCCGACGGGGTAGACGAATGCCGCAAACATGCCCGCGAGCTGTTGAAGCACGGCGTGGATCTGATCAAGATCATGGCGACCGGCGGCGTAATGACCCCGGGTGTGGAACCGGGCAGTGCGCAGCTGACGATGGAAGAAATGAAGGCGGCGATCGACGAGGCGCACAAGGCCGACCGCAAAACCGCGACGCATGCCCAGGGCACCCAGGGAATCAAGAATGCCCTGCACGCCGGCATCGACTCCATCGAGCATGGCATTTTCCTGGATGATGAATGCATCGACTGGATGGTCGAACATGGAACATACCTGGTTCCAACGTTAGCCGCGCCGCGCTGCATTCTGGACGCCGGCGTGGAAAAAGGCATGAAGGATTATGTTTTGCGCAAAGCGAATCTGGTCGTTGACGCGCATATTGAAAGCTTTAAGAAAGCCTATCAGCGCGGTGTGAAGATCGCGATGGGCACGGACGCCGGCACGCCGTATAACTTCCATAACAATTCGGCGTTTGAGCTGGAGTTGATGGTCGCCAACGGGATGAAGCCGATGGACGCGATCGTCGCTTCCACGCGCAACGGGGCCGACTGCATCGGCGTACTGAAGGACTACGGCACGATTGAAGCGGGAAAAGTCGCGGATATCATCGCGATTGAAGGCGATCCGCTGCAGGATATTTCCTGTGTCCGCAAGGTCCGCACCGTTTATAAAGCGGGTGAAAAGCTGAAAGGCTGAAAATAGCGCTGTCTCGGATAATAAAAAAACTGCCGCGCTGATCGGATTGAAAAGTCTGATCAACGCGGTTTTCTTTTGGATAGGAAGTTTTATAAAAACGTTTAAAGGTGAAGCACTTCTGTTTCGGCAACCTGCCGGACAAAGCGTAAAAATTCTCGGACGGCCGGACTGGGATTCTTGGCATAATGGAACCCATAGGCCAGCGAATAATTCCAGTCGCAGGGAATCGTCACCAGATCAGGATGGATATCCTTCCAGCACAACGGCGTCTGCAAGCAATCCTGCCGGACAATGCAGCGGCTGAAAACGGAGAGATCATAGCGCGGCACCTCGACGACGTGAACGCCGAGCGCTTTGGCTTCCTGCTGAAGACGATCCAGTTCATCGGACATGTGGGAACGGATCGTGACCAGTGTATAAGGCCGCATGTCCGCAAGCGTTAAACACGTTTTGGCCGCTAACGGATGATCCCGCGCGACCGCAACGGCGATCGGGACACGAAACAAATTCAGGAAGCTGCGGCCGCGCTGCCAGGGTTCGCCATCATCAATTCCTTCTATAAGATCGGCTTTGTATGCTTCCGTATTCAACGCAAGGTCAAGAAGTTCAACGGGGATCTGATCGGATACTTCCTTTTGAAACCGCGTCCACAGCGGATAAAAAACACGGCATTTCATCAACAGACTTGTGCCGATCGTAATTTTCTGCTGATCCTGGCGATGAATCAGGATCAGATTTTCCTCAATTTCCCGGCAGGTCTGAATCAGCGGCCCGGCTTGTTGAAAAAGATAGTCGCCGGCCGGGGTGAGCTGAGTTCCGTGGCGTGTCCGCTTGAACAAAGTCACCTGAAGCTCCTGTTCCAGATTGTTGATCTGCTGAATCACGGCGCTGGGCGTGATGTAGAGCTTCTCGGCTGCTTTGGAAAAACTGCCGTTTTCGGCAACCTGAATAAACGTTGCCAGCTGATGATTAAGCATCCTTGATTCCTCCCGTTTCAGTATCGAAATCTTTTGATCTTGTTATAAGGTTTTCCTACAAACCATCATAAGGAATTCAGACTTCTTTTGCAAGTTGTTATGTGAAATAATGAACACAACGAGAGAAAAGGGAGGAAAAAACATGAGTTCTAAGAACATAACCCGCCGGGATTTCCTGAAGGGCGCGGCGGCAGGCGCGCTCGGCCTGGCGGCTGTCAGCCTGAGCGGATGTGCTGTTAACGACGCTCCGGCCGCAAGCAAGGGAATCTATACGCCGGGGACGTATTCCGCAAGCGTCAAAGGTTATTCCAGCTATATTCAGGTAGAGATGACATTCACAGCGGATAAGATTACCGATTGTACTATCGCTGCTGACGGAGAAACGGAATCGATCGGAAAGGCGGCAGCGGACGAGCTGGCAAAACTGATCGTCGAGAAACAATCCGTGGATGTGGAAACAGCCGCGACGGCGGATATCACCATTCCGGCGATTAAGAAAGCGGTTGGCAACTGTATCGCCCAGGCTCAGGGGCTGGCCGCCGCTCTGAATGAAAACACAGACAGCGATTTTGAAGACTGGCTGGGTGAAGCTCCGGAGATCGCGGATTCGCAGATTACTTCCACATTGGATACCAGCCTGTTGATCATCGGCGCGGGCAACGGCGGGATGATGGCCGCGGCGACCGCGGCGGACACCAAGATGGATTTCATCCTGTGCGAACAGAATGAAACGCTCGGCGATACGCGGCACTGGATCGGTGCGCTGGACACCGAAGCGATGAAAAAGGCCGGGGTCACGGTGCAGAAAGATCGGCTGTTGAATGAAATCGCCCGCTACGCTTCCTATAAGTGCGATATGGATGTCATCAAAATGTGGATGAACAACAGCGCAGAGATGATCCGTTATCTGGAAAGCCTGGGGTTAAGCGCGTCGGTCAACATCGCGCATGAGAATCATGTCGGCGGCAACCATATGGAATACTATGTACCGTCGATCTGGCATACAATCAGCGCGCCGGAGGGCAGCGAATTCGCTGGAGCGATGGGCTGTGAGCGCAATCGCTTTCTGGAGAAGCATATTCAGGATTTAGGCTATCAGGTAAATTATTCGATGACACTCGTACGGCTGAATCAGAATGAAAGCGGCAAAGTCACCGGAGCGATCTTCACCGACGCAAAGGGGGCCTATGTAAAAATCAATGCTGAAAACGTCATCCTGGCGACCGGCGGATATCCGGGCAATCCGAAAATGGTGAAAGCGCTGGCGCCAATTGTCAACGAATGCGTCACCGCCAACAGCTACTATGGTCCGGATACCGACATGGGCATCCGCGCCGGGATCTGGGCTGGCGCGAAGATGGACACGACCGACGCGCCGATGATCTTTGACCGTGGTTTGGTCGCGCCGGGCGTCAAGGCCGGTTATGTCGATGATGGGCAGGGCAACCTCGCTTTCCCAGGCACGGTCTATCAGTTTAACCCGGGCACGCAGCCGCATTTAAAGGTCAATAAAGAAGGCTTCCGGTTCGCAAATGAATCCTGCCCGTATGATTTTCTGAATTACGCGGCATCTTTACAAACCGACGGTGTGTATGCGGCGATTATGGACGCCAATATCACCGACGCAATCCTGGCCTACGATCAATACGGCTGTGCTCAGATCTCCGTCAATATTGCAAAGAACGACGGAATTGTGCCGATGATCGAAAGCTATGTCGAACAGGGCCTGGTCTTCAAAGCGGATACGATTGAGGAACTGGCGGAGAAGCTGGGAATTCCGGCGGATAATCTGAAAGCGACAGTCGAGCGGTACAATGAATTGTGCGCGAAGGGCGTCGATGAGGATTTTGGCAAAGAGGCGTACCGGATGCGGCCGATCGCGGCCGCGCCGTATTACGGCTGCTTCCTGGGCGGCAGTCTGCTGACCACCTGCGATGGCCTGCGAATCAACCGCAAGTGTCAGGTTTATGATACGAACCATCAAATTATTGAAGGCTTGTATTCAATCGGCGATTGCTCAGGCAGCTTCTTTGCGGGCAATTATCCGGAATACTTCGTCGGCGTTGCGGTCGGCCGCACGATGACGCAGGGCCGGGTTGCCGTGAAGACGATCCTCGGCGAAGAATTGTAAGCTGAATCGGAAAAAGGAAAAGAATCAGGATTTCTGCTTTGCAAGCTGAACCTGATTCTTTTTTCGCTGAGAAAAAAAGTGGGGATCAACCACTTGTCTGGGAAAGAAAAAGAAAAAAACATCAATTCCATCATTTTTGTGTTCATATCTGGAGAAAATTCGCTCATTTTTGTGTAATTGAGAATGAGAAAATCGCTATTTTTTGTGTTGCAAACCATGGATAAATCCCTCAAAATTATGTATAATCTTAATAAGGGAGGTGCGCTATGCTTTATTTAAAGAGGAAAATCGACGACTATCTGATAGCGTGGAAAGAAGAGGCTGATCATAAACCACTGATTGTAAAAGGACCGCGGCAAGTGGGAAAGACGGAGTCCATTCTGCGGTTTGCCAAGGCAGCGTATGAAAGTGTTGTAGTCATTAATTTTGTTGAGGAACCTAAATATCGCTTAATCACAGAGGATGGATATAAACCATCAGAGATTATTAAGAATATTTCGAGAATGGATCCGTCAAAACGTTTTATTCCTGGGAAAACTTTGATTTTTTTTGATGAGCTGCAAGCGCATCCTGATATTGCTACTGCATTAAAATTTTTTAAGATTGACGGGCGTTTCGACGTTATCTGCAGCGGTTCTTTATTGGGAATTAACTATAAGCAAATTGAAAGCAACAGTGTAGGATATAAAACGGATTACACCTTATTTTCATTGGATTTTGAAGAATTTTTATGGGCTAAAGGATATTCTGAATCCATCGCAGAGGAATTGCTGAACCACCTTATCAATCAAAAACCATTTAATTTAATTGAAATGGAAACGTATAGCAGCTTGTTCCTTGACTTTTGCATTTTAGGCGGAATGCCTGCGGTAGTGCGGACTTATGTTGAAAGAGGAACGTTTGAAGGAACACTGGATCTTCAGCGGCAGCTCATTGAAGACTATAAGGAAGACATTCGGAAATATGCCGTCGGTCTGGATCAGACGCGAATATTAAATGTTTTCAACCATATTCCTTCCCAATTAGCAAAAGAAAATAAAAAATTTCAATTATCTAAAGTTGAACGAGGCGCCCGGTTTAAAGACTACCGTGGATGCATTGAATGGCTTTGTGATTCAGGAATCGTTAATTGTTGTACCTGTCTGCAATTTCCTGAACTTCCATTAAAGGGGAATAGCGACGATAGTAAATTTAAGCTTTATTTTGCGGATACTGGACTGTTAATCGGCATGCTGGACGATGAATCCCAGGAAGATTTGCGGGTGAATAAGAATTTAGGTGTATATAAAGGCGCACTTTATGAGAATATTGTTGCGGAAGCACTGACCAAATGTTCGATTCCTCTTTATTATTATCGTCGGGAAGACTCTACATTAGAACAGGATTTCTTTGTCCGCACGCAGCATAGTTTGCTTCCATTAGAAGTCAAGGCAAAGCACGGAACAGCGAAATCATTACGGACGCTGATCATCTCTGACCGGTATCCTGATATCCGCTATGGTTTAAAGCTTAGTGCTGGAAACATCGGGGTCAGCGATCAAATTTACAGCTTTCCTTATTTCTGTGCGTTTTTGTTGAAACGATTTTTAAGACAAGCTGAATTTTGAAGCTAGGGCAAAGACCTTGTTTCTTTTAGCATAATATAAGGATTAAGAAAAGACCGCGAAGCTGCGGTCTTTTATCAGAGATCCAGTTTGATCCCTTCATCCAGGTTTTCCGGCCGGGGGGAGCCGTTTTTCTTTCTCTGTTTGACGCATTCCGTCAACAGATATTCAATCTGTCCGTTTAAAGATCGGAAATCATCTTCGGCCCAGGCTGCGATCTGTGCATAGAGCTTACTGGAAATCCGCAGCGGAACCTGCTTCTTTTCCTGATCTGCCACTAATATAAGCTTCCTGAATTGACGATCGGCTGCGCGTCTTTATTGCCGCACAGGACGACGAGCAGATTGGATACCATGGCGGCTTTTCGTTCTTCATCCAGCTCGACCATGCCCCCTTCGTTCAGTTTGTTCAGCGCCATTTCCACCATGCCGACGGCGCCGTCGACGATCATCTTGCGGGCGTCGATAATCGCGGAAGCCTGCTGCCGCTGAAGCATAACGGCGGCGATTTCCGGAGCGTAGGCCAGATAGGTGATCCGGGCTTCCAGAATTTCCAAGCCCGCGTCCTGAACCCGGTTTTGGATTTCTTTGCGGATTCGGCTGGCTACGATTTCACTGGAACCGCGCAGCGAGCCTTCATCCGGTTCGCCATCGCCCGTCGTATCGACATTCTGAGCGACGTCGTAAGGATACAGCCGCACGATATCACGCAGCGCGGCGTCGCACTGCAGCGACAGGAATTCCTTATAGTTATCTACCGCGAAGACCGCTTTGGCCGTATCGTTAACGCGCCAGATGACGGCGATTCCGATTTCCACCGGATTGCCCAGGCAGTCGTTGATTTTCTGCTTGTTGTTATTTAACGTCATCACTTTCAGCGAGATTTTCTTTGTCGGCACAACCTGATTCTGCGTGCCGTTATTCGTCGTGATCGTCCGTTCTGAGGAATTGACGTCGCCGCTCTGCCGCAGTGTTGTCCGGCTGGCCGGGTTCACCGCGGATACAAACGGATTCACATAGTAAATTCCTTCTTCTTTTAACGTTCCGACATACTTGCCAAACAGCGTCAGCACCAACGCTTCCTGCGGCTTCAGCACTTTAACGCCCATGCACGGAATCCATCCTAAAGTCAGCCAGACCATGGAAATGGCGATCAGTATGCCGCCCAGCGTATTGGTTTCAACCAGGCTGATGCCAACGATCAAGGCGACGACCGATAAGGCAAACGCAGCGACCAGCAGCATCAGCGGCATTAACCCTTTGCTGGCGTTTAAAATTTTTTCTTCCATCTTTCACGACCTCCTCTTGATGATATCATTTTGATATCATTTCAATTTCTTGTCAAGTGTTTTCGTCAAGCAGCGAAAAAATGTTCCGAAATTCAAAATCCAATTATCCTGTTGCGGTAAGGAGAGGCCGCGGAATAACTCAGCACCGTCGATCCGACTTCTATGACTTTGTTTTCCTGACGCGCAGAATTGATCGACGATCGTGGATTGTTGCCGCTTATCTTCTGACTTCAATCTAAAACCAAGGAATAAAATGGGAACTTGAAAGAATAAAAGATCGTTATCAAAGAATAAAGAATTGTTCTTTCTTCGCCGATATTGTTCTTTTATTCTGTATATTGTTCCTCTTCCAGTTTTTCTGTTTATTTGAAAAAGATGAAGACGCAGTCTGACGAATATGAAAAAAAAGATAAACCTTGCTTTCGCAATGCGTTTATCCTTTTCTTCGTTAGAGCGTTCGGCAGCTCCGCAGGACAATCCGTCCGGGAGCTTCCCTGCTTTTAAAATCTTTGCATACAGAATTCTTTGTCTTTCAGATTAACGCGGCAGCGGGTACCGATCCGGATCTAGCGGCCGCTGCAGCGTGACAAGATAGCCACGCTGAAACAGATCGCTGCTGTAACCGGCGGCAGCTACCTGCCAGCCTTTTCGTCCCCATTGGTTTAATTCTTCTTCCGCTTTGTCTAAATCATCGAAGACCAGAATCTTAAATTCCCACTGCATAGCCGCACGCTAGGCGATGACGCCGAAATGCCGCAAGGCTTCGGCCACACCGTCTTCATCGACAGAAGGTGCGATGTAATCCGCCGCCGCTTTGACGTTATCCTTCGCGTTGGCTACCGCGACGCCGACGCCGGCCTTCACCAACATCGGGATATCGTTCTCCCCATCGCCAAAGGCCATGGTTTCCGCCCAGGAAATGCCCAGGCGCTTCAGAACGGATTCGATTGTGGTCGTCTTATCGTTGCCGGTGCTGTAAATATCATAGCCCTGCGGATAACTCCAGGTGAAGGTCAGCTCCGGGAACTGATCGGTAATCGATTCGACCTTCGCTTCATCGCCGATGATGAACAGCCCCATCGGCAGGCCGTGCGTCTTCTGATAATTCTGTTCGGCCGTATCGTCGATCAACAAATTCCCGACGTCCTTTCCTTTCAGATAACCCCAGTGGAATTGATGGAAGTGCGACTGGCAGACGACCGATTCGTCAAACTTATAGCCGACGCCCAATTCCAGCTCATCGCACAGCTTGTTCAGGCGGATCATTGTGTCTTCCTGAATTTCATGCTTTTCAATAATTCCCTTGCCGGTTTCAATCAGACACTGCCCGTTGATCGTGACGTAATAATCCGGTTTCAGCGTGTCGTGGACGTCCTGCTGAATGAAGTAATAAGCCCGGCCGGTGGCGATCAACAGCTTGATCCCCTGACGCTGCGCCTGATGCAGCGCTTCGACGACCGCAGGTTGGATCGTTTCCGAGCCGCGGGCGATCAGGGTGCCGTCGATGTCCAGAATCAACATTTTTACATTTTCCATAATTGTTTTTGTACTCTCCTTTGTCAGTTATCATACCGTGATTTTCATCGGGTGAAAAGA
Source organism: Holdemania sp. 1001302B_160321_E10 (assembly GCF_015552275.1). NCBI lineage: Bacteria > Bacillati > Bacillota > Erysipelotrichia > Erysipelotrichales > Erysipelotrichaceae > Holdemania > Holdemania sp. 1001302B_160321_E10. Next base: position 12,831 of record NZ_JADNEM010000041.1, read on the forward strand.
GCTTTTGAAGATTTTATTCGTAAAAGTTAGACATTGAATGAAATAATGTTTCAATGTTTCAACGCGTGATCCCGACCGGCGGATGACAGCCCGGAGAAATCCTTGGATTTTCTTTTATGAGGGGGCAGGACTGCAATTACGGATGTTCTTATAGCGTTTGAGAGGCTACGGGAAACTGACAGCGTATCGGGGATGCGGCAGGGAAATCAGTCGTGAAAGAATTAATTAACTGTAAGGGCTTTCATTTTTGTTCCGCTTCTTCTATAATGGAATTAACTTGGTCTGACCAGTTAGGGGTGAACTATGGAAAATCAGGAAAAGAATTCGCAGATGATCGTCGACGATGTGATCGGTCAGATCGGCAGCGGACGGCTGAAAATCGGCGAAGCTCTGCCCTCGGAGCGGGAGATGACGCAGCTCTATCACGTCAGCCGCAGCTGTGTGCGGGAAGCGATGCAGGTGCTGGCGCTGTTAGGCATCGTGCGGATCCGCCCGAAGGAAAAGACGCGCGTCCAGGCCTTTCAAATCGAACCGTTTATCCAGCGGATTTCCCCGCTGTTGTTCGCACAGATGGGCTGCGAACAGGACATCGCCCAGTTTCGCTTAGCCGTTGAGATCAAAGCGGCGCAGCTGGCGGCTGAAAAAGGGGCGGATGAAGGACTGATGGAGCTGGTGGCGGCGATGCGAAGGTGCGAGGATGAAGCGCAGGCAGCACAGCTGGATCTGCAATTCCACAAGGCGCTGGTGCACAACAGCGGCAACACCCTGCTGAAAATTGCGCTGGACAGCGTCGGCAGTCTGATGGAATATTCTGTCGCGCATAACCGCCGGCAGATATCCACGCACAGCTCGCTGGCGATTCTGATCGACCAGCACGAACAGCTGACCCGGACAATCGCGGCCAGACAGACGGAAAAAGCAGCGGAGCTGATGAAACGGCATCTGCGGCTGGAAGAAAACAGGGAGGAAATAGAAAAGTGAACATTGTCGTATGCGTAAAACAGGTTCCGGCGACGCAGAAGGTCGAAGTCGATCCGGTTACCGGCGTCTTAAAGCGGGACGGTATTGAAACGAAGATGAATCCGTATGATCTGTACGCGATGGAAACCGCGCTGCAGATCAGAAAGAAAACCGGTGCGAAAATCCATGTGATCACGATGGGGCCGCCGGCCGCCAAAGCGGTGCTGCAGGAAGCATTCGCGCTGGGCGCCGACGAGGGCTGGCTGTTGACGGACCGGAAGTTTGCCGGGGCCGACGTGTTGGCGACCTCGTATACGATCGCCTCTGGAATCCGCCAGATCGATCACGTCGATTTGATCTTGTGCGGCAAGCAGACGACCGACGGCGACACGGCTCAGGTCGGACCGGAAATGGCCGAGGTGCTGGGAATTCCGCATATCAGCTGGGTCACGGAGCTGATCGACGCCGACGATCAGGCCTTGATTGTCAAGCAGGACCTGACCGAGGTCGAAGCGGTGGCCCGGATTCCTTATCCATGCCTGATCACGGTGGAAAAAGGAATTTTCCAGCCGAATCTGCCATCCTATAAACGGGCGAAGGAAGCCGCGGACAACCCGATTCACACGCTGAGCGCGGCGCAATGCCGGACCTTGGATCCATCCCGAATCGGTCTGTCAGGCTCGCCTACCCAGGTCGAGCGGATTTTCACACCGACCCATGATGTGAAGACGATGCGGCTGGACGGGCCGGAAGCGGAAAGCGCGGCCCAACTGGTCGCGATCCTGAAAGAAGATAAAATGTGGGAGGAGGAAAACGCATGAGCGGCTTAGTGATTGATCCTAAAAAATGTACGCGCTGCGGTTTATGCATCACCCAGTGTCCGTTTAACGCCATGGCGATGGTCGACGGTCAGGTCCAGATCAACGCTGCCTGCAAGATGTGCCGGATGTGTCTGCGCAACTGTCCGAGCCAGGCGATCAGCGAACAGGTGGACGCGCCGCAGCCGCAGATCGACAAATCCCAATGGCATGATATTCTCGTTTACGTTGAACACAGCGACGGCCGGATTCATCCGGTGACGCTGGAATTGATCGGGAAGGCGCACGAGCTGGCCCGGGTTATCGGGCAACAGGTCAACTGTCTGATGATCGGCGATCACATTGAACAGGCGGCGGATTCCCTGCTGGACTACGGCGTCGCCAACGTCTATCTTTATGAAGATGAACGGCTTAAGTATTTCCGTGCGGATAATTATACCGAAGTGTTTGAGGACTGCATTCAGCGCAGTCATCCGGCGGTCGTTCTGGTCGGCGCGACGGTCAGCGGCCGCTCGCTCGCTCCGCGCACCGCGGCGCGCTTCCGCACCGGCTTAACGGCCGACTGTACGGTTCTGGAAATGCGGGAGAATACCGATCTGGTGCAGATCCGGCCTGCTTTTGGCGGCAACATCATGGCGCAGATTCTGAACACCAATCATCGTCCGCAGTTTGCGACGGTGCGCTATAAAGTGATGGATCCGGCGGTGAAGCAGGCCCGCATCGGAAAGGTGGTGTCCTGTCCGATCGATCCGGCCAAGCTGGATTCCAAGATTGAATGGCTGAAAATTGAAAACAAGGAACAGGAGGTCAGCATTTCCGACGCTGAAGTGCTTGTCGCGGTCGGACGGGGCGTTAAGGATGAAAAGACGCTGGCGCTGATCGAAGCATTAGCGCAGAAGCTGCATGCCCAGATGGCCTGCAGCCGGCCGGTTGTGGAAAGCGGGCGCTACGATGTCCGCCGTCAGATCGGTCTGTCCGGACGAACGGTGAAGCCGAAGCTGATCCTGACCTTCGGCATCAGCGGGGCGATCCAGTTTACCGCCGGGATGAAGGGGGCGGAAAAAATCATCGCCGTCAACACCGATCCGCAGGCTCCGATCTTTGATCTGGCGCATGTCGCGGTCGTTGGCGACGCCGGGCAAATCGCTGAAAATATGCTTAAAGAAATGGAGGGAGAGATCGTATGTTCCGCAAACTAGAACCCCGGGATATCGAAGCGCTGAGCGCGATCACCGGACGGGATTATGTCAGTGTCCGTGATGAAATTCATCCCGATTATACGCATGACGAAATGACCCACTACGGCTGTTTTGACCCGGAGCTGGTCATCCAGCCGGGCTGCACGGAGGAAGTTTCACAGATTCTGGCCTATGCCGATCAAGAACATCTGCCGGTTACGACCCGCGGCGCGGGCACCGGCCTATGCGGGGGCTGCGTGCCGATCCATGGCGGCATCGTGATGTCGATGATGCGGATGAATAAAATTCTGGAAATCGACGAACAGACGATGAACGCCGTACTGCAGCCGGGCGTGCTGCTGATGGAAATTATTGAGGAAGCGGCGAATCATAATCTGTTGTACGCACCGGATCCGGGCGAAAAGAGCGCGTCGGTCGGCGGCAACGTCATGACCAACGCCGGCGGCATGCGGGCGGTGAAATACGGCGTGACCCGCGATTATGTGCGCGGCCTGGAAGTCGTGCTGGCGGACGGCAGTGTGCTGACGCTGGGCGGCAAGACCTCCAAGAACAGCTCCGGCTATTCCTTAAAGGATCTGATCGTCGGTTCCGAAGGCACGCTGGCCGTCGTTACGAAGATCACGATGAAGCTGCTGCCGAAGCCGCGGGCGATGACTTCCTTGTTGATTCCGTTTACGACGCTGAAGGACGCGCTGACACTGGTGCCGAAAATCATGCGGCTGCCGGCGGTGGCGACGACGATCGAATTCATGGAAAAGGAAGTCATTCAGGATGCTCAGGATTACCTCGGCAAGGATTTCCCGAACAAGGAATTCAACGCTTACCTGATCGTTTCCTACAGCGCCAACACGCCGGAAGAAATGCAGGCGATGATCCATGACTGCGCCGAGCTGGCCTTGCAGGAAGGGGCGGAGGACGTCTTCATCTCCGATACCGAAGAACGCCAGAGCAGCATCTGGGATGCCCGCGGCGCATTTCTGGAAGCGATTAAGAATTCAACGACGCAGATGGACGAATGCGATGTTGTCGTGGATATCGACAAGGTCGCCGACTTCTGTCAGTTTGCCCGCGATCTCTCAATTCAGGAAAACATCCGCATCCGCAGCTTCGGTCATGCCGGCGACGGCAACCTGCATATCTATGTGCTGAAAGACGCGCTGCCGGAAGAAGAATGGCAGAAGAAGGTCGTGCGCTGCATGGATGCGCTGTATGCGAAAGCCGCGGCGATGAAGGGTCAGGTTTCCGGCGAACATGGTATCGGTCATGCCAAACGCGACTATCTGAAACAATCGCTGGATCCGGAACAGATTGAGCTGATGAAACGAATCAAGGCCGCCTTTGACCCGAACGGGATTCTCAATCCGGGCAAAGTCATCGGCTGAGGAACAGCGAAAAGCGCTGCTCGGCAGCCCCGGCGGTACTCTCTTTCAACCTGAATCCGCAATGAAGGAAAATCAGACCCGGCTTTGAATCAAGACCCTGGAATATCCCGGGGTCTTTTTATTCAGATTTTTGTTTTTCACTCAGGAAAAACAAGCGAAAACAAGCGGATTGTCTGAAAAAGCGTTGACCTGTCCCCTGGGGACTGTGTTATGCTCACAGCGAGGTGAGCGGAATGCTGCTGAAAGAAGTCATGCAAAAGAGCGGGCTGACCCGCAAACAAATTGAAATACTTCAACAGAAGGGATTGATTCATCCGACCCGGGAAGAAAACGGATACCGCAATTATACCGAGCAGGATCTGAAAATGCTGAAGCAGATCAACTTTCTTAAAAAATTTGAGTTTACGCTGAACGAGTGCCACGCCCTGTTGATCGAAGGCGACGCAGCCGTACTGGATCAAAAACGGGAACAGCTGCTGTCCCAACGCTACCGGCTGGATACCGCGCTGCAGTATCTGGATCATCTCAAGAATCCCGATACCCAGCAGATCGAGCTGGAATCGGTGGAACAAACGTTTGATCTCTACGATCAGATCAGCGCTGGTCAGCGCGGGCAGAAAATCATCCAGATGGAAAATGAAATCGTCAAAGCGCAGGTATCGTTTAATAGTTTAATCGAATACACGATCGGCATCGGTTTTTCGATGACGGCGATACTGCCCCGGCTGAATCAACGCCTGACGGTTTTGATCGTGACTATGCTGCTGGTGCAGGGAATGAAGTCGTCGACGCGGTTCCGCTGGCTGATCCTGCGGGTCGGTCAGTTTTTAAGAATTATTTAGCGCAGAGTGAACGCGGAGAGGGCCGCTGAAACTCCGCGTTTTTTTTAGAATGGGAATGTGACAAAATCGTTAGTTCCCTGCAAGCCAGATCCATGGTGAAGAGAAGCCGCAGCGCGTACAATGAACAAGGAAAGTCAGTGAATCAGTGGAAAAAACGCTTGCTTTCTGTGAAATTCAGAATATAATATGACTCAAGAAAGAAAAATAAGAAAAAAAAGAAATGAGAGGTAAGATAAAAAAGATCAGAATTTTTGAGGAAAAGGATTGACAAATTCAATGATGTGTATTATTGTATTACTGTTCTAATACAAAAATCTTATGAAGTTCTTTAGGAATCCTTTCGATGGGTTTAAGCCTTGGACTTTATAATGAAAAACGATTTACGCATGACAGGGAGGGAAGTTCATGTCCGAAGCTTTAATCGAGATCAGAGATCTCTGTAAAATATACAATCCGGGCGAGGTGGAGGTCCGCGCACTGGATCACGTCAGTCTGACGATCAACCGCGGCGAGCTGGTTGCGATCATCGGACAGTCGGGTTCCGGCAAATCCACGCTGATGAATCAGCTGGGCTGTCTGGATGTTCCGACTTCCGGTGATTATTTCCTGAGCGGTCAGAACGTCGCCAAGCTCAGCGATAACGAATTATCGGATATCCGCAACCGGGAGATCGGCTTTATTTTTCAGGGATTCAACTTAATTCCCAATCTGACAGCTGTGGAAAATGTCGAGGTTCCGCTGATTTACCGCGGGATCGGCAAGCGTGAACGGCGTCAGCTGGCGATATCGTCGCTGGAAAAGGTCGGACTGGGTCACCGGCTTGATCACAAGCCGTCGCAGATGTCCGGCGGTCAGCAGCAGCGCGTTGCGATTGCGCGGGCCATCGCCGCCGCTCCGCCGTTGATTCTGGCGGACGAACCGACCGGCAACCTGGATTCCGCGTCAAGCAAGGAAATCCTGCAAATTTTAAAACAGATGCACGCCAGCGGGCGCACGGTCATCCTGATTACGCATGACAACGAGATCGCCGCGCAGGCCAGGCGGATCATTCATATCCGCGACGGAAAGATTGATTCCGATACACTCAACGAGGGAGGAAAATAACGATGGACGAAAAGCAAGTGGAACTGATTGAAGTTGAAACGCTGAAACCGGAAAAGAAACCGGAGAAAAAGAAACAAAAACGGAAATTGACGATGCCGAAGAAGAAAACATTCATTCTCGGCGCGGTTGGACTGTTAGTCCTGTATATCGTCGTTTCCAATCTGACGCGCAAGCCCCCGCTGCCTGCCGTCGCGGTGACGCCGGTGACGCGGGGCAATATTGAACAGACGCTGGATACCAGCGGTCTGGTTTCCTCCTTATCGGAGAAGACGTATTTTTCGCCGGTCAGCGCCAACATCGCAAAGCTTCCGGTCGCGGTCGGCGATAATGTCAGCGCAGGCGATCTGATCGTCGGCTACGATCTGGATTCGATTCAGGAACAGGTGCAGAAAGCCAATCTGGAGCTGACGGCCGCCCGCAGCGGATATCACGACAGTCTGAACAAAAGCAACGAAAAGGCCGACGAATACAGCCAGGCCAAGCACGACGCTGAAAAGCTTTATGCCGAGGCTAACGATCTGCGCAGCAAGGTGGCCGGACTGAAGGATCAGCTGGCCCAGGCGCAGAAGGAACAAGCCGGGCAGGAAGCCAACAATGCGGTCAACCAGCAGAAAATTGCCGAGCTGCAGAAGGAAGCGGCTGATCTGGAAACGGAGCAAGCCCAGCTGGAGCCGCAGATCGCCGAGAAGCAGCGGCAGATTGCCGAGAAACAGGAAAAGCTGGATGCGCTTGTCAATCAGCCGGAAACGGATTCTTCAGCCAGTCCTGCGCCGATTGAGGATCACAGCGCTGAAATTGAGCAGCTGAAACAGGAAATCAGTACACTGCAGAGTGAACTGGACGCTTTGAACAAGACGCAGGCCGATAACGATCAGCGCCAGAAACAGATTGCCGACGAGATCCAGCAGCTTCAAAGCGCCGGCGGCGCGGCGGCGGCCAAGGTCGTCCAGCTGCAGGCCGATCTGGAAAAAGCGTCGACGGAATTAAGTCAGAAGGAAGCGGAACTGGCCAAGCGGGAGAGCGTCCGCGATTCCGCCCAGGCTTCAATTCTGTCTGATGAAATGAAAACCCAGCTGCAGGCAAATACGAATCTGAGTGAGCTGGCCGCGATGAGCACCAACGAACTGCTGCAGCTGGCCCGCGCCGGCATCAAGGCGGAATTCTCCGGCATCATCACCAAGGTCAACACCAAGGAAGGCGCCGCGACCGCCGAAGGCACAGAGCTGATTACCGTCGCTTCCAACCGCGAGGTTATGGTTGAAATTTCAATCACGAAATATGACCTTGAAAAAATCGCAGTCGGACAGAAAGCACAAATTTCCTTAGCCGGCCATCAATACACCGGCACGGTTGAAAAAATCAGCCGGGTAGCCGAGGTCAACGCCCAGGGCACGCCGGTCATTCATGCTCAGGTCCGATTCGACAATCCGGACGACAACATCTTCTTGGGCGTGGAAGCCAAGGTTTCCGTCAACACCGCGAAAGCGGAGAACACGCTGCTGGTACCGGTGGAAGCGATCAATACCGACCGTCAGGGCAGCTTCGTCTACGCTGTGGAAAACGGGCTGTTGATCCGCAAAGCAGTTGAGACCGGCGTGACTTCCGACGACGCCGCGGAAATCAAATCCGGCCTCAGCGAAGGTGATCTGATCGTGCTGAGCGCCGCCGCAGGACTGCAGGAGGGAATGCAGGTTACGCCTGTCCAGCAGTAAAGGAGGCCGCAGATGACGCAGCTATTTGAATATATAAAGATGGCGGTCAAGAATATCCGGGCCAATAAGGGCCGGTCGATTCTGACGATGCTGGGCATTATTATCGGCATCTCCTCCGTTATCATGATTATGGCGATCGGCAACGGCGCCAAGGGAACGATCAGCGACGAACTCAACAGTATCGCCGGGGGTCAGATCTATATTTATGCAAGTCAGAACTACACCGCCGGGGAACCGGTGGCGATTACGGAGAAAGATATCGACACGATCAAAGTGAAGATCGACCATATCAAGGGCGTGACCCCGACGCTGGGCGCCTGGGGCAGCGCGCTGACGCAGAAAGGAACCTTTGATTTGTCAATCAGCGGCGGCAACCCGGATCTGGGCGCGATGTCGGTGCAGCCGATGCTGCACGGCCGCTATTTTGATCAGTCAGATTTTGAAGGCGGCCGCCTGGTCGGCGTGATCGGCGAGTCGGATGCGAAAAAGCTGTTTGGGACGGCGGATATCGTCGGTATGGCAATCGAAGCCTCGATCATGAACGTCACCAAGGATATCCGGATCATCGGCGTACGCAAGGACGTCGAGGGCACCTTTGTATCCTCAACCTATGAAGGTGCGCCCATCTCGATGGAAATGCCCTATACCGCGCTGCAGGCGTTTGATATCGGTACGGAGGATTTCGGAAGCATCTACATTATTTCCGAGGGCAACGAATATTCCGCAGCCGTCGCCCAATCGGCGCTGAGCCTGCTTGACAGCCGTCATCAGACTCAGGGCAAGGGCGCGTTTCTGATGCAGGAATTCAATGAACAGATGGGGCAGATCAACGAAGTGCTGAACATGATCACGACGTTCATCTCCTTTGTCGCGGCGATCAGTCTTTTAGTCGGCGGGATCGGCGTTATGAACATCATGTTGGTATCCGTCACGGAAAGAACCCGGGAGATCGGCATCCGCAAAGGTCTGGGCGCCCGGACAAGCTCGATCCTGTGGCAGTTTCTGGCCGAATCGGCGATCATCACGGCGATCGGCGGCATCATCGGGATTGTTTTGGGAATCGGCGGGGCAGAGCTGTTGTGCCTGGTGATGCCGCTGACTCCGCGCATCAGCCTGTCCACAATCCTGATCGCGACACTGTTCTCTTCGGCCATTGGGATTTTCTTCGGAATCATGCCGGCCCGCAAAGCGGCGAATCTTTCGCCGATTGAAGCGCTCCGCCGCGATTAACGAAAATCGCTGCGCTTGGTTTCTCAAGGAAAATCAACCGCGAATAATTCTCAAACCGGGACGGAAGGCTTTATGCCGGCAGCTCCGGTTTTTCTTCGGGCGCTTCAAGGAGAGCGGGCAGAGTCTGTCAATTTCCTTAAAAAGGGCAGCTGTGAAGTTTCGGCATGGTATAATAAAAAAAGAAATGGGGGAATCGGATTGAATGACACTTTAGCGCAGCTGAATCACCGGCGGGAAAGGATCATGGCGGTAACCTTGCTGGGCTACACCCTGATCGTGTTGGGAGTTCTTCTGTTATTTTCCAGCGTTTCTTTCGGAATATTGACCGGGATTGTCGGGGGCGGTTTGATTCTGGCGATCAACCTGACAGAAAAGCCGAAGTATGTCCGGGCGTATAAAAATCAGATCGTGCTGGCGGTATTGCGGGAAATGTTTGAGGATGTTCATTTAAATCTCGACACCGGGTTTAATCAGGAATGGGTTGAGGACGCTCATTTCATCCCGACGGGCAATCGTTTCTTCAGCGATGATCAGATATCGGGCAGCTGCCGCGGCTGTCTGTTCCGCCGCAGCGATGTTCTCACTCAGCAGGTGACGCATACCGGAAAAACAACAACCGTTACGACCTTGTTTGAAGGACCGTGGATGGTGTTTGAATTCCCGAAAAGCTTTGGGCATTATCTGCTGGTGCGGGAAAAAGAATTTCTGTCTAATGGCAAGCCGGGCGGCTGGTTCAGTGGTTTGAAAACCGAACGTATTGCCATGGAAAGCGAAGAATTCAATGAGAAGTTTGAGGTCTATGCTGAGGATGAACATGAAGCGTTTTACCTGCTGACACCGCAGTTTATGGAAAAACTGGAACAGGCGGAACGTGAAATCGCCGGCCGGATGTATTATGGTTTTTTCGATCATGAATTCCACGTGGCGGTGGATAACCGGCAGAACAGCTTTGAGCCGCCGGTATTTACGCCGATCACCCCGGCGCAGCTGGAGGAGATCCGGACGGAAGCACGGTTAGTGTGCGAGCTGATCGATCTGCTTCACCTCGCTGGCAGAGAAGGTGGGCAACGGCCAAAGCCTTAAGCTCGAAATGTTAAAAACAAGCGGATTTCATTTCAATAATTACAGAAATAAACCAGATAAGAAAGGCGGGGAGGAATGATGATGATTTTGTTGATCGGGGCGATCGCATTGATCGTATATGGCATACTTCTTTACAATCAATTAGTCAGGTGTCGGATTAAATGTGAAGAAGCGCTGTCGGGAATTGACGTCGCATTGGTCAAACGCTATGATACGCTGACCAATATTCAGGAAACGGTGAAAGGGTATGTCAAGCATGAACAGACGACGCTGGTCGAATTGACGAGACTGCGCGCGACGATGACGCTGGCGGAAAAAGCAGAGCTGGCGGATCAGTATGCTCAGGCTCAGAAACGGCTGATGATGTTGGCGGAAGGCTATCCGCAGCTGCAGGCGTCCGCGAATTTTCTGCAGCTGCAGGAAACGATCGCTGATGTTGAGGAACACCTGCAGGCAGCCCGTCGGGCGTATAACGCCAATGTGGCGCGGTACAACGAGAAGCTTCAGATGTTTCCGTCCAGTCTGATCGCCGGCCTGATTCATGCGGAAGCCAAAGCCTTTTTCCAGGCCGAGCTGGATCAGCGTGATAATGTGAATGTTTCATTTTAAAGGAAAAAAGCAATCGGAGAGCTGTAGCACAAACGTTACAGCTTTTTAAATAGAAAGAAGAGCACAAAAGATCGGAAAAGGAAATTGAAAACAAAACGGTATTGAGTTATAATGAGCTCAGAAAGATTAACTCAAAAAAGTATTTTTACAAATTTCAATTCTTTTAGGGGGCTTTTCCTGATTTTCCGCAATATTAATATTATGAGGCTCCTGAATATGAAACAAAATAACTTACTTCTCAACATTTCCGATCAACAATTACAGCAGGCGGGACTGACCCGCGCTCAGGCTAGAAAAAGTCTGGCCGCTCTTGATTATCGGGATAACGACGTGTTCCGTCATGTAATGAATGCGGAGAATCCGGTTTCCCGAAAGATTCTGACGATGTATCTCTCGGATTTGCTTCATCGGCGGATTGTATGGATAGGTTCGGAAGCGACAGAACCGGTGAAAGCGAACTGCCGGGAGAAAGGGGTCCGCTACGATGTCATGGTGAGGATTCGGGATGATCTGGGAAAACCGATGCTGGTGAATTTAGAAATGCAGAATTATCGGATGGCGGAATCGTTATCGCTGCGGTCGCAGGGCTCAAGGATGGTTTCCGATCAGATTGAAGTGGGCGGCAGCTTTGATTTTATTCCTGTGCTTCAGATCATGATTACCA
>NZ_JADNEM010000042.1:0-23338 GCF_015552275.1 Holdemania sp. 1001302B_160321_E10
TGAGTCCCATTTCTGGAACTCATCTGCGTCTTTCTTGTTTCGGTTTTTCTCTCACCAACACTATTTTTGAAAGAGCCAAAAGAAACTGAGAAGCGGCCGGCAAAAGCGCGGTGATCTCAGTTTTTTTGTATATTTGTTCATACAAATTGTGAATGAATTTCTATTTTTGATGTCACTGAGTCATAGAACATTCTGATCTAAGTTCTGCTTCGAATTAATATAATTTCAATTATAGAAATAATCTATTCGTCTGATCTAAGTTAACATTCGATTGATCATTATTTCAATCATACTCATGAGCTATGCATGAAAGCTTTTAGAGGATTCTTTTCGTATTTATATTTATGGAAATCATTTTTATAGGAAATCAATAAAAAAAGCTTGACCTGGAGTCAGCTCTAAGGATTACGATAAAGAGAGAAAAAGGAATGGATAAACAGGAGGGGTTTAAGATGATCTATCGTACGTTGGGCAGCACCGGTTTGCAGGTCAGTGAAATCGGATTGGGCTGCGAAGGATTTACGGAACAGGAAGGCATGGGAACCTATGCGTTAGTCGACGCGGCGGCGGAAGCGGGAATCAATTATTTTGATCTGTATTCGCCGGATCCCAATCTTCGTCTGCATTTAGGCAAGGCGTTGGCGGGACGGCGCGATCAGTTTATCATCCAGGCCCATTTGTGCTCGGTGTGGAAAGACGGCCAGTACAAGCGAACGCGCAAGCTGGAGGAAGTGCAGGCCGGTTTTGAGGATTTATTACATCAGCTGCATACCGATCATGTGGAAATCGGCATGATTCATTACGTGGATTCGCTGAAGGATTGGCAGGAGGTCGCGGAAGGACCGGTGATGCGCTATGCGCAGCAGTTAAAGCAGGAAGGCCGGATCGGCCACATCGGGTTGAGCAGTCATAATCCGCAGGTGGCGATTCAGGCGGTGGAAAGCGGTCTGATCGAGGTGCTGATGTTCAGCATTAATCCGTGCTATGACCTGCAGCCGGGCGATGAGGATTTGGAAAAGCTGTGGGCGGATGAAAGCTATGCCCGATCGTTAGTCAATATGGATCCCCAGCGGGAAGCCTTATATGAATTATGCCAGCGTCAGGGCGTCGGGATCACGGTCATGAAGCCGTTTGGCGGCGGCGATCTGTTGGATGAAAAATTGTCGCCGGCAGGCAAAGCGCTGACGCCGGTTCAATGTCTGCATTACGCTCTGACCCGGCCAGGTGTCGCCACCGTCTTGCCGGGTGCGCATTCCGTTGAGGAGCTACGGCAGAGCGTAGCCTATGAAACAGCGAGCATGGAAGAACGGGATTATGCTTCTGCGCTGGCTTCTTTCCCGAAGATCAGCTGGAAGGGGCATTGCATGTATTGCGGTCACTGTGCGCCATGTCCAATGGGCATTGATATCGCGACTGTGACGAAGTTCTTAAATCTGGTGAAGGCGCAAGGGGAAATGCCGGAGACTGTGCGTGAACATTACGCAGTCTTGGAACATACGGCTTCCGAGTGCATCAGCTGCCATGCCTGTGAAAACCGCTGTCCGTTTGATGTAAAGGTCACCGAAAACATGCGGCAGGCGGTCAAGGTGTTCGGCAAATAAGCGTTGGGCTTTCATCATGAAAGAGAAGTTGGTTTCAAGCCGAAGAAAGAGGAAAGGAGATTGTAGATGAATATCGCTGAAGTCAGTAAGAAGTATGATTTAACTCAGGATACGCTGCGTTATTATGAGCGCGTCGGTCTGCTTCCCCGAGTGAACCGCACAGCCAGCGGAATCCGCGATTACTCAGAGGAAGACTGCCGCTGGGTAGAGTTTATTAAATGCATGCGGCAGGCAGGTCTTCCGATCGAGGTGCTGATCGAATATGTCGCTTTATATCAGAAGGGAGATGAAACGATTCAGGCCCGCAGGCAGCTGTTGGTTGAACAGCGGGAACAACTGATCGAACGCATCCGCGAGATGAACGAAACGTTGGAGCGGCTGAATTACAAAATTGACGCCTATGAGCGAAACGCCGAATGCCGGCCCTGAAAGCTGCTGCGATGAAATGCGTTTAAAATAAAATAAAAAAACCAGTGAAGCATTCAGAACAGTTGATCTGAGATGGTCATTGGTTTTTCTTTTTTTCATTCATTCCCGATAGTCTTCTTGTAAGCGCAAGAGCGCAGGCATCATCACCGCAGCTTTTCTTTTTCTTATAATTCGAGTTTCTTTCTTAAATCCAACATCGTTTCCGGAGCGACCTCGCTGAGATGCGCAATGATGGAATTCAGGTCGCCCTGACTCAGCGAACTCAGCGCTTCCATGACTAACGGCAGGTTGACGCCGGTGAAGCACTGGATAGGAATGTCGGAGAGCTCAGCCAGCGCCAGCGCGGTCATGTTGCACGGCGTGCCGGCGAACAGATCGACGAACATCAATACCCCTTCGCCCTCTTCAATTTCCCGGACTTTGGCGACGATCCGGTCTTTTAATTCGATGGGATTGTCCTGCGGATTCAGGCTCAGCGCCGCAATCTGTTCCGCCTGCGGGAAGAACATCCCGGCACTGACCTTCAGCGCCTCAGCCAGCGGCCCGTGGGTAACGATTAAAATTTGAATCATGACGGTTTCCTCCTTCTCGACGGAATTGTCATCTCGGGATGGGACGAATGCTCCTCGGCCTGCTTTTGCCAGCGCAGCAGATCCTGACAGAACGCTTTAATTTCATCGCTATTGCCGATCACGCGGGTGGGCACGATGAACATTTGATCCTGATGATGGAAAAACAACAATGTGTGTTTCAGCGGAACGACCGTCTGAAGATCGGCGGCGGCCAGCGACAGATCTCCAATCTTCATTTGTTCTCCAAATGAAGCGGTGATCGGCGTATAATGCACCTCCGGCAGCTTCTGAAGCAGACTGCTGACCTGATTGTGCAGATAAATCGTCCACAGCCAGCCGCTCACCTTGCCGATCCATAAGCCGCAAAGTCCGGCCGCAGCCACCCAGGCTGCCATCTGTCCATTCCAATGAAAATAGAATACGGTAAACAAGGTCAGGACTGGAACGCACAGGAGAATGGCCAGCCGGCGTCGTTTGTTGCGCGGAAGCAGGGAGGCCATGAATTGATACGCTTCGGCCAGTTCCGCCTCTTCCAGCGTGAACGTCCATTCCTTTTGCATGCGGCCGGTCCGTTATTTTGCCAGCCGCTGCCGGTAATGGCTGAGAAACCGCTCGGTGATCAGATGCGGCCGGGTGATCGCCGTGCCGATCGTGATCATATCCGCACCCGCGTCGACGACAGCGTCGATATCTTTTAATTCCCAGATCCGTCCCTCGGCATTGACCGGTAAGGTAAAATCGTGTTTCAGCCGGCGTACCAGCTCGGTATCCGGACCTTCGATCGGATTGACCAGACCGGATAAGGTGGTCGACAGGATATCGACGCAGCCGCTTTCCGCGCAGAATTTGCACTCCTCATAGGTCGCGCAGTCGGCCATCACGGCCAGATCCGGGTATGCCTCGTGGATTTCATGAAGCAGCGCCAACAAATCGGCTTTTCCCCTCTTCGCGGTGATCCGGGTGTCCAGCGCCAGAATATTCGCGCCGGCTTCCACAACAGCTTTCGCCGTTTCAAACGTTGGGGTGATGAAAATATCGTCCAGCTTCCCGCTGTCTTTGGGCATGACTTTGTTGATACCGATGATGATCAGCTCGTCGCTGAGCGAGCGCGCCGCCCGGATGTCCTGCGGCCAGCAGCACCGCACCGCCTTCGCTCCACCCAGCATGGCGCACTGGACCATCTTTTTCATGGTTTCCGCGCCATACAGCGGCGTGTCTTCGTAAGCCTGGCAGGAAACGATCAGCTGACCCAGGCAGGCTTTTACTTGGCTTTTCATCAGACGGTTAAGATTCCTGAGAAGTAACCGAGGATTGCGATGACCAGATACAACAGAATCATCTTCGTCGCGCTCCAGTTCTTCTTGGCCATCAGATAATACGTGCCTAACGCTGCCAAAAAGACCGGAAGCTTCGGCCAGACGCCGTTGATCAAGGATTGCAGATCCACGATGACGACGCCGTCTTTAACATACTGGAAGCCCAGATTGATGTTCGCGTAAGCACAGGCGATACAGCCGACAACCATCAGACCGACGATGTTCAGGGCGCTGATGATGTCATCCTTCAGATCATTGCCTAAAATCAATTCCGCCGCTTTGGCGCCAAACGCCACGCCGCGGTTGAATAAGAACCAGGTCAGCGGCACCATGACCGCCAGAAAGACGATCATATAGAAGATCGCGCCGGTAATCTGACCATCCGCGCTTAAGCCGCAGGCGATCGCCAGCAGAATCGGGATGAAGGTGCCTGGAAGCAAGGCGTCGCCGATACCCGCGAACGGACCCATCAGCGCCGATTTGATCGAGGTGATCAGATCCTCCGGAATTTCTTCGCCGCGCGCTTTTTCCGCTTCCATGCCGAGGGTGATGCCCGGGATCAGACAGCCGATAAACGGTTCGGTATTGAAGAATGGCAGATGGCGGGCCATCAGTTCCTGCTGCTTCTGCGGATCGTTGGGATACAGATCCTCGCGGATATCGCCGAACATTTTGACTAACGCCGGCGCCTGCATCGTTTCCGGCTGGTATAAGGACAGGTTGTAGCACATCCAGTTGATATAGCACTTGCGGATCAGTTTCTTGGAAAGCACGGAAGCTTTTCTGGTTTCCTGTGTATTCGTCATCAGTTCTGCACTCCTTTCCGACTGCGGTTAATCTTGAATTCATACAAGGCGAACAACAGCGCGAAGACTAAGACCGTCAGCATATCGACGCCCAGAACGCCGACAAACGCGAAACCGACGGTGAAGAAAATCAGATCGGTCGGGTTCTTGACCAGCAGCTTCATTAAGATGGCGAACCCGATCAGCGGCATCGGATTGCCGAAAATCGTCATGATGTCGATCAGCCACTGCGGCGAGTTGGCGACGAGCATCTCAATCGCGCTCTGGCCCCAGTACAGGCAGATAAAAGTCGGAATGAAACGGAATAAAAACTTCACGATATTGCCCCAGACCGGAACCCAGGTTGCGGCTTCCAGCTTGCCCTGGTCGACTAATTTCTTCTGATAGTTGACCGGCAGCAGCGTTGCGGCATAACACGGCGTCGCCATGATCTGCCCAACAGCCGACGCGGTAACGGCCAGCGCAACCGTCGTACCCGAATCCAGATGCGCGATGACGCCTAACGGAATCGCGATAAACGTCGCCAGGTTCATATCCGGTGTGATCGAACCACCCGGCGTGACCAGACCGATGAAGATCAGCTGCACATACGTGCCCAGAATCATCGCGTTTTTGACGTCTCCTAAAATTAAACCGATAAACAACGCGGAGACCAGCGGTCTGCCGATGCAGTACCAGCCGATCAGGCCGCCGCCGAGAAACGGCGTGTGGATATAAGTCAGATAGCCCAACAGCGAGATGAGTGTTACCTGAAGTAGATTCATAACCAACCCTCCCTATTTGATTTTATTTTTGAATTCTTTGAATTCGATGCGTTTCATGTCTGGAACCACCTGAAAGAAGATTTCGATTCCCCTGGAATTCAGATCGTCCAGATCGGCGATTTCCTCCTTTGTCAGATAGGTTCCATCCTGAACGGTAATCGTGTTGTCCCGCTTCTGTACGGGGCCGATCATCAGACTTTTCGGCAGCTCCGGCACCTGGTCGAACAGTGTCCGGGCAATCGCCGGAAAGCGGAAGACGATCATCGTACCGACTTTACTGTTGATCGCCTCGCGGATTGGATCAGCGGCCTGATCCACCGTGTAGACCTCGTTTTTCATGCCCGGCATCGCGATTTTTTCCACAACATATTTCATCGTGGGATTGGTCGCTGTGAATTCGTCGATGACAATGATGTTTTTGATGAAGTAGTGTTGAACCAGACGGGTCATGCATTGGCCGTGAATCAGACGATCGTCGCAGCGAATGAGATTAATCATGATTTTCCTCCTCTCTTGTGCGGATCCTTTCGCGGATCTTCGTCATCCGGTTAAACCATAAAGCACCGCCCCTTTTCTCTTTATATATACTCCATTTCTGTACAAATTGGAGTATTTTACCCCAAACAAACAATACACCTCTTTTCATTGAGAATCAATACCCATTTCAAAGTTTGCCAGAGAACTGATTGCAGCGAGGGTTCTTTTTCAGTTGGAAAGTTTTGAGGATTTCTTTTTTCCCGGGCAGGAAAGGTGGCTGAACCGGGTATTTTCATGGTATGATTGATACAGGAATGACAATCACTTCAGAATGAAAGGCAGGCATTTTCTGTGTCTATTTACGGCAAAATCAAAGATCATTATGACTATTTCACCAAGAGCGAGCAGCGCGTCGCCAAGTATTGTCTTGATAATTACATGGAAGTCAGCGGCAATACGCTTTTCCAGCTGGCGGAAAAGGCAAAGTGCGGGGAAGCGACGGTCGTTCGTTTCTGCAAGAAAATCGGCTGCGAAAGCTATCATGATTTCAAGGAAGAACTGACGGATGAAACGCAGGAGCATTTAAAAAGTGAGAATGACTCGTTTGTGTCTCAGATCTATCAGAACATCCAAACCTCTATTGAATATACGATCCAGAACCTGGATTTAGAACAGCTTGACGAGATCGCCGCGCTGATGGATAAGGCGGATATCATTTTCTGCGCCGGCGTCGGCAATTCCGGAATTCCGGCGGAGGCTTGTGCGATGCGGCTGGTACGAAACGGAAAAAACGGGATATACTTCAAAGACAATCATTTTCAGTCGATTTATCTCAACGAACTGAAACACAACGATATCGCGATTCTGTTCAGTGCTTCCGGGGAATCCATTGATACGATTCACTGCGCCGAGATTCTCAAACAGCGGAAGGTGAAGACGGTCTGCGTCACTTCTTCCATCGTTTCTTCCCTGGCCACACTATGCGATTACTGCATCCTGATGAAACGCTGGCTGGGTCCTTTGGGCGGAGGCAGTATGATCGGGCAGATTACGCAGATGTATATAGCCGATCTGCTTTCGACGCGGACTGGCATGATCGATCAGAAGACGACGTTGAAGGCGAAGGAAACAACGTTTGATTACATCATCGACAAGATGCGCAAGGAACGGATATGAACGACAGGGAGATTAACGCTCCCTTTTTCTTTTTTTGTGATCGGGCGATTCGTTTGTTTTTTTAGCGGAAGCGGAAGGAAAGATCTGAATTTTGCCCTGAACCGGGGCAAAACTGAAAATAGGAAAGGGGTCGGAAATACTGGATAATAAGAGGGAAAAGAGGCGAGATTATGGAATATCCTCATTTGTTTTCTCCTATCCAGTTCAATCAGCTGATGCTGCGCAATCGCATTGTCGCCGCGCCGATCGGCGAACTGTATGAACCGAAGGCTCGCGGCGGGGCGGGGCTGGTCGTCTGCGGGCATACGATTGTGGAACCGTTCCGCAGCTCGTTTGCCAGCGGCGAGGAACCGACGGCGTTTTTTAAATATGAAGTGGAAAAGACCCGGCAGAAGATCCGGGCCTGTCATCGTTACGGCGCGAGGGCGTCGATTGAAATCTTTCATGCCGGCCAATATGCCCGGGTGAAAGATCATGCCTGGGGACCTTGTTCGTTTCTCCGTGAAGACGGCATCGAGGTCAAGGCGCTGGATCGGGCGGAAATGGAGCGGATTGCCGGACTGTTTGCGGAAGTCTCACGGCAGGCGAAGGCGCTGGGCTTCGACGCGATTTTCCTGCATTTCGGTCATGGCTGGCTGGCCGCACAGTTCTTGTCACCTTTGTTTAATCATCGAACAGACGAGTATGGCGGAAGTCTGCCGAACCGCGCCAGGTTCCCGTTGTTGATTCTGCGGAAAATCCGGGAAGCTGTGGGAGCGGACTTTCCGGTGGATATGCGGATTTCCGGCGAAGAGTGCGTGCCGGGCTCCATTCGCTTTGAAGATACGCTGGCTTTTATCCAGATGGCAAAACCGTATATTGACGGGGTTCAGATCTCAGCCGGGCTGGATATCAACCACGAGGGCAACGTTCACATGGCAACGACGAATTTTAAGGAACACATGCCGAATCTGAAGTGGGCAAGGACTGTAAAGAAGACGTGTCCGCAGCTGGTGGTTTCAGTTGTCGGCGCGATCATGAATCCTTCTGAAGCCGAACAGATACTGGCCAACGGCGATGTCGATCTGGTGGCTTTCGGGCGGGCATTTCTCGCCGATCCCAACTGGCCGAACAAGGCGCGGGAAGGACGGAGTGGCGATATCGTGCCGTGTTTAAGGTGTCTGCAATGTTATCACATCGCGACCAACCGTCAAAACGTCGGCTGCAGCGTCAACCCGCGGTATGGCAACGAAACGCTGATTCCCGAACGGATGATCCCGGCTGAACAGGCCCGGCGTGTCGTCATCGTCGGCGCCGGACCGGCCGGACTCAACGCCGCAATCACAGCCTGTCGCCGCGGACATGAAGTGATCGTGCTGGAAAAAAGCGGGATGATCGGCGGGGCACTGAACACGATCGCCCGGGAGTATTATAAGGAAGACATCCGCAATTATCTGGAATACTTAAAGAATCAGTTTGCCCGATACGATATCGACCTGCGTCTGAATACCGCGGCAGATCGTTCGGTGATCGAAGCGCTGCACCCGCAGGCGCTGATCATTGCCTGCGGAGCCCAGCCGGTAACGCCGCCTGTTCCCGGAATGGATCAGTCCTTTGTGATGGGGTTTACGGAAGCTATTTGTCATCCGGAACGGATCGGAAAGCAGGTCGTGATCATCGGCGGGGGAACGATCGGCGCGGAGATCGGGCTGGAGCTGACGGAGCGGGAAGGCCGGCAGGTAACGATCGTGGAAATGACGGACACGCTGGCTTCGCAGGGAAATCTGCTTTACCGGATCGCGCTGCGACAGAAGCTGGATCCGCTGACGAATTTCACGGCTCTGACCCAGACTCGCTGCATTCAGATCGGCGATCATGAAGTGGAAATTCTCCATCAGAAAGAGCAGCGGAAGCTCAGAGCCGATACCGTCATCATCGCCGCGGGCGTGCGCACGAACCGGGCCTTTGTGAACAGTCTGTATGGGATTTGCCCGCAGACCTTTGAGGCCGGCGACGCGCTGCAGCCGCGCAAGATTCAGGAAGCGGTGTTCGAGGGAACCGGCGTGGCGCTGTCGATCGGATAACTTCAGATTCGACACTTAAAACAAAACGCATAAGGCGAATAAAAAAGCTCGATCATATCGCACATCCGCGGCGGTGATCGAGCTTTTCTTGTTTGACAGCGTTTTTCCTGTCCTTTGTTGCATAACGAGTTCTGATTCCAATCATTCCCAACGCTACAACAAGCTTTCCCAAGCGATCTGCCTGTCCGATTTTCATCCTACGCCATTCGCGGTTTATCATTCGGCAGCGCTCACCTGCGTGCCGGCCAGCTTGTCGTGCAGCATGCATCGTTTCGTTTTCAACAAAAGCAGCACGGAAACCAGACTTGCGGCCAGACCGAAGACATAATATCCCTGAACCAGCCCGGGATTCAGAAATCGTGTCAGCAGCGTGCGCACCAGGAATGCCGCGTTGTTAAACGTCTGTTCCAGAAAAAGAAAACTCAGCGCACGAGTGCCGAGCTGCGCCGGGGAAGCCGGCTTACCCTCCCGGTTAGTGATGCGGATCTGAGCCAGACGCTTGCCCGGCGTCTGACCTTC
The DNA here is from genome assembly GCF_015552275.1 of Holdemania sp. 1001302B_160321_E10. Classification (NCBI taxonomy): domain Bacteria; kingdom Bacillati; phylum Bacillota; class Erysipelotrichia; order Erysipelotrichales; family Erysipelotrichaceae; genus Holdemania; species Holdemania sp. 1001302B_160321_E10. The sequence continues at coordinate 9,724 of NZ_JADNEM010000042.1, forward strand.
GAAGCCGGGGACGAGCATCGGTATCATTACAAAATAAGCCAGCACCGCACAGCTGGAACAACAAACCGCGGCGATAGCCGGCCCCGGTGAAAGGCCGGCGATGGAAGCTGTGACGAGCAGCTGACCCTGGGTCAGACTGGCAATCAGGGTGATGATCAGGTTGGCGCACAAAGCGGAACCATACCAATCCATGGCGGCCGCCAGAAACCGCCGCGGTAAGGACGCTGCCGGTAGGACTTTTAGCTGGATTCGCTTCGGTTTTGCTCCCGACATTTCAATGACGGTTGGACGGGACGTCCGTCCTTTTTTCATGAAGATTCCCCCTTTATCAATAACATGATACTAACAAGCTTGTGAACTCCTCGAAGCTGCTGACTTCCATCATCTTGCGGAAGGTTTCCTCGTCCTTCATGATGTGAACGATGAAATCAAAGATATTGGAAAACTGCTCTTTATCCTTTTCCATCAGCGATAACATGAAGACCAGATTGACCTGATTAGCGCCCCACTGGATCGGCCGCGGATTGACGGAAACGGCGATCGCGCTGGATTTCGCCTTGTTGTCCAGAGGATGGGGAATCGCGATGTTGCCATAGGCCGACGGGCTTAATTTCTCATGATAATCAATCTGTTGACGATAATCCTCGTCGACGTAGCCGCCAGCCGTCATCGCCGCGCACATGACCTCGACCGCATCGGTATGGGTGGCAAACTGACGGCATGAGAAAAACAAATCCGGATGGAAGAAATACAGGATTTTCTCGCGGATGAAATCTTTCATCTTCCGCTTTTTGATCTCGTCGATCAGCTCGAAGATCCGGCGGATATCCTTCTCCGACAGAAACTGGTCGATCTGAACGAAGCCCAGCGGCTGGGGCTGCAGCTCGCACGGTGCGGTGGACAGCACCAGATCGGCCGGCGGTAGCGGCTGAGGCAGGGCGGTGTGGGTCAGCACGTCGCTGATCAACAAACTTTCCGAGAAGATGGCGGATAATTTTTTGATCAGGCGCTGGCCGATCTGTTGATAATCGTTGCACAGCACCAGACAACTGATCTTGTCGCTTTTAGCCCGCGTTTCCTCCATCAGCACGCCGATGTGCAGCGTGATGTAGGCGATTTCGTCTTCCGGCAGGACGTGGCCGGTGAATTGATAGATGACGTTGGAAATATGCACTGAAATCGCGTAAATCAGCGGATAATCCGTCTTGATGCTTTCAAACTGCAGATTGGTGATCTGGATATCGTTTTCCAAGCGCAGAAGCAGATTTTTTAAGTGAAATGCAAATTTGATCAGAAAGCTTTCATTATTCAGATCAATGCAATAAGTGTTTTCCACCGACTGCACGATGTTGTCCAGCAGTTTCTGAAGATCGCTGCCCAGAATGGCGCCGATCTGATCGTAGGTAATCGAAGACATCTGCGAGGACACGGCGCGGGTCATCATCAGCACCGACGCTTCATACAAGTCATATAACGTGAAATCTGTATCATAATTTTCTTTCAGCAGCACGTACAGATCGTTGACGATGCTCTGGACATGCGCCGAAGCCAGACGGAGCATATCGGCGTGCGATACCAGCTCCTGACGGGACGCGTTAAATTTGCGTGCGGGATTGGAACTGCGCAGTTCAACGGTCAGCGCGATATGCAGCACATAATTCAACAGGCTGTAATCATCCAGAAAATACTCATACCTGTGCATGACCTGTAAGATCAGCTGCTTGATCCGCGCCAGACTGACCGACGTGAAAATTTCCTGAATCCGTTCCAGACTGAAATAGGAACTTTTGATTTCCTCGTTGATCAGGCTCAGGATTACCGCCCGTTTGTCCTTGGCCAGACCGGTGATGTTAACCATATCGTTTTTCGTGTGGATATTCAGGTGGAACTGTGTGAGATCGGTACGCATCCGCGACAGCTCGTTCTGCAGCGTGATCGGCGAGATGCACAGCTTGTTCGACAGATCGCTGATCGACATCCGCTGGTTCTGCAAAAGCAGCGTGTTGATGATATAGCGCTTGCGTTCCTCATAGCTGGCGGGAATTGTCTGGGAGGGCAGAAAACTGAGGATCTTTGCGGCGGTCAGTTTGTCAATTTTATATCCCTTGTTGCTGGAAAGAATCAAAGCGCCGTATTCCTTGTTCAGCTCCGCGACGCTGTACTTGACGCTGCGCACGCTGAAGCCGAAGCGCTGGGCGATCATCGCGGTTGTCGTCCAGCCCGTCTGATGGTTCAGAAACGACACGATCTGCATCTTGCGGTCTAAATTCGCCATACAATTCAACCCTTTCTGTCATTTATTGTACAAGGGAACGCCAGCGCGTACTTACCGGCTTTTGCCCTGTGGCCGGGCAAAGTCAGACGTTGAATCCGGCCGCGCGGCGCTTTACAGTTAGGGTGCAAGCAAGGAGGTCAGAAAACGTGACGATTCAGGAAGTAAACAATCTTTCATGCATGATTATCGCGAATGCCGGGGATGGCAAAAGCAGCTGCATGGAAGCGCTCGATTACGCGGAAGCCGGCGATTGGGAAGCGGCGCGGCAGGCTCTGGCCGTCGCTGATGAAGCGATCGTCAAGGCTCATGAAATTCATACGAAGCTGTTGGTGGAGGAAGCCCGCGATCCCGCCGCGCTGCCGATGACGATGATGCTGATCCACGCGTCCAATCATCTGAGTGCGGCCGAGATCAGCCGGGAATTTGCCGAAAGGCTGCTCAGAATGCAAGCTCAGAAAGACGGGGAGGAGGTGAAATAATGGTCAATATCATTCTTGTCTGCGAACATGGCGCCAGCACAAGCCTGCTGACGGAGCGGATGAAGGACGCCGCGCAGCAGCTGGGTATCGACGCTGTGATCAACGCCTATCCCTATACGAAGCTGGACGAGCTGATCGACGGGGCGGACATCGTTCTGTTAGGTCCGCAGGTCCGCTTCAAAAAGAAAACCTTTGACGCGAAATATGCGGAAAAAGGGGTGGAATTCATGGTCATCGACACGGTGGATTACGGCATGATGAATGGGGAAAAGGTATTGAAAACGGCATTGGAACATCTCAAGTCCTGACTAAAAACTGAGTTTATTTGAAAAGAGGAGAAAATACAATGGATACATTGATGGAAAAAATATCCAGCTTCGTTGAACCGCTGGCGGAATGGGTCCACAAGATGACCTTCTTGAACGCCATGGCCGAAGCACTTCAAGTTCTGCTTCCAATCACGGTGATCGGTTCCTTTGCCTGTCTGTTCGCGTTTATCGACGTCGGCGGGTGGCAGGCATTTTTAGGCGCGAATCCGATGATACTGATGGTCTTTATGAATGCTCAAAGCTGGACGTTAAGCATCATCGCGTTTTACACCGTGCTGGTGCTGCCGTATTTGTACGCAAAACGGCTGGGCATGAACGAACCGCTGGCCTGTGTGCCGCTGACCGTCGCGTCGTTTCTGCTGCTGACGCCGACGGAGCTGTACACCGCGATCCCATCGGCCTGGCTCGGCCACTCCGGCATGTTCTCAGCGTTTATCATTTCGTATCTGGTCGTGCGGTTTGTCAAGCTGTGCCAGGATCACAATGTGACGATCAAGATGCCGCAGGGCGTTCCGCATTATATTGAAGCAACCTTCGCGGTGCTGATTCCGGCGTTTATTCTGGTCTTCGGCTGTTCGCTGATCGGTCAGGCGCTGGCGGCGACGCCGTATGAATCGATCCATCAGCTCATTTACACGTTTATCCAGACACCGCTGTCCGGTTTGGGCACCAGCTTCTTCGGTTTGTTAGTCACCGAACTGGTCATGACGCTGGCGATGTTCTGCGGCATTCATGGTTCCTCGGTCGTTCCGTTTATGGACGCGCTGGCAACGGCGGCGAACGAACAGAACATGGCGGCGATGGCGGCCGGTTCCGCTTTGCCGAACATCTATACGACCGGCTTGCTGAACTCCATTCAGATGGGCGGGATCGGCGCAACGCTGGGATTGGGCATTCTGTTGTTCTTCCTGGCGAAATCCAAGCGCTACAAGCAGCTCTCGCGGGTTGCGATTGTCCCGCAGATCTTCAATATCGGCGAGCCGTTATTGTTCGGCATCCCGATCATGCTGAACCCACTGCTGTTCATTCCGTACATGCTGGGCGTGATCGCGAATACCTGCATCGCTTACGGATCCGTCGCGATTGGTCTGTGCGCCCGGTTTACCGGCGTCAATCCAAGCTGGACGATGCCGGGAATCCTGCAGGGAATCCTGACCTGTTCAGTTCCGTGGCAGGGCGCGGTCTTGCAGATCGTGATTCTGGCTGTCGATATGCTGATCTGGTATCCATTTGTTAAAATGATCGACAAACAGGCTGTGGAAGAAGAAAACAGCGCTGTTTCTGAAGCTGCGTAAGCAGCTTCTTCACTTTGTTCCAACAAGTTCCGGATGGAGATCCGGACGTTTATCCTCAAAAGGAAGACCCTGATTCTTAATCGAACGGAATCCATTAAGGATTCTGGAAAGAAAACTGGAAAACAAAAAAAGCCGGGAAGAACACAGCCCGGTCTCTTAAAAACAAGGAGGAATTTTATGCTTCAGATCGGATGTCCCAAAGCGAAATTGCTGAAAGAAAAAATCGATCAGCTTGATTTTGAATTGATCCATTTCGAGGTTGTCCGCCTCAGCGGGCTAACGCTTCAGGTCAAGCATACCGCAGCCAGCGACGAGGCCGCAAAGGCAGCGATGAAGAAATACATCAAAACAATTCCAGAGCTGGCCAATCTATATACCAACATCCAGCTGATCGACGCGCAGGGGCGGATTCTGTGAGTCCGCTGCATTTAGGCGATCCTGCGCTCACCCGGAAAATGACGCGGATTTACGGCTGGATTCTGCCCGGCTGTTTCGCGGCGGTGACGCTGCTGCTTTTATTGGCGCAGGCCTGGCTGGCGGCAATTCCGCCGCTGCTGATCGTTCTGATGACGCTGCCGCCGTTAGTCCGGTATCAGCGGCTACGCTCAGGCGGACTTCGATTTCTGATCGGCGCCGGGCTGACGCTGGTGACGTTCTGGCTGTCCGGATTGTACGTTTAAAAAATTTACTGAAAAGAAAGGCAGGGAGAAATGGAATGAAAACCCCTTATCCGCATTTATTCTCACCGCTGCAGATCCGCGGCCTGATGTTGAAAAACCGGATCATCGCTGCGCCGATGGGAATCATCCCCAGTCATAAAATCATCTCGAGCGTCAATTACGGCGGGATGAGCGCGCTTGACCGCTCACTGGGCGGCTGTGCGATGGTGCATACCGGCGGCATGAATCCTCTTGATAAATATGAATTGGATACAACCGTGGAGGATCTCAGCGTCGCCCATCAGAATGGGGCGCGGGCCGCTTACGAGCTGGAATTCTTTTCGCTGCCGGATGAAGAAGGCTTTGTCCGCGGTCCCAGCGCGGGGATCCGGTTTGACGGCGTGAAGATGAAAGCTTTCGATCGGGAACAAATGGATCAGCTGATCGCCGATCAGGTGCGGCGGGTCCGGGGCTGCCTGCGGTTGGGCTACGATGCCTTGACCCTGCATTTTGGTCATGATTCCCTGTGCGGGCAGTTTTTATCGCCGGTGTGGAATCAGCGGACCGATGAGTACGGGGGTTCACTGGAAAATCGGATGCGGTTCCCGCTGGAAGTGCTGCGGGCGATCCGTGCGGCCGCGGGACCGGAGTTTCCGCTGATCCTGCGGATATCGCGCCAGCTCACCGTTCCGGAAAGCTATTCTGAGAATGAGATGGCTGCGTTCTTAAAGGCGGCGGAAGGGCTGGTCGATATGGCCAATATTAGCTGCGGAATGGATGTAGTTCACGCCGGCAATGTCCATGCGGTGCCGACGATTTTTGAACCGCATTGCTACAACGCGGAATTTGCCTGGCGGATCAAGCAGGAAACCTCGCTTCTGATCTGCCTGGTTGGCGCGGTGATGAGTCCGCAGGAAGCGGAAGCTGTGATCGCAGAGGGGATTGGCGACGCCGTAATGTGCGGCCGCAGCCTGATCGCCGATCCGTACTGGCCAAAGAAAGCGCTGGAAGGCCGGGATGCGGATATCGTTCCCTGCCTGCGGTGCATGCATTGTTATCACATCGCGACAGAACACTGGAATATCCAATGCAGCGTCAATCCCCGCTTCCGCCGGGAGAACCGGGTGCCGCTGCTCCCGCAGCCGGCGGCCCAACGCCGGCGGATTGTGATTGTCGGGGGCGGCCCGGCCGGGATCCAAGCGGCGTTAACCGCGGATCAGCGTGGGCATAAGGTTATTTTAATCGAGAAGCAGCCCAAGCTGGGCGGTGCGTTGAAATGGGCCAGTGCCGGGCCGTTCAAGGAAGACCTGCGGCGATATTGGGATTATCTTCTGCATCAGGTTCGCAACAGTACGATCGACGTCCGCCTGAATGAAACCGCGACACCGGAAACCGTGGAAAACCTGAAACCGGACGCGCTGATTCTGGCGCTGGGCGCTGAACCAGTTCAGCCGCGGATCGAAGGCTCCGAACACGCGGTGCAGGCGCTGGCGGTCATCGAAAATCCGAAGCTGGCGAAAAGACGCTGCGTGATCATCGGCGGCGGCACGATCGGCTGCGAACTGGGACTGGAGCTGGCGGAAAGCGGACATGAGGTGACGATTGTGGAGCTGTCCCAACAAATCTATGCCCAAGCGAATCATCTGACTCGAACCGCGCTGTTCCAGCATTTTGAAAGGGCAGAATCGCTGCGCACGCTGACGGGATGGACTTGTGAACAGATCGGCCCGGACTTCGTCGACGTTTGCGACGGTGCGGGTCAGAGGCAGCGGCTTGCGGCGGATACCGTAATTCTGGCAACCGGCATGAAAGCACGGAAAGCAGAGGCGATGGCGTTTTATGGAATTTGTCCGGAAACGGCGATGGTCGGTGATTGCAACCGTGTCGCAAAGATTCTGGAAGCGACCAACGAAGGTTATTTTCTTGGCGCAACGGTGTAATCGCTTATTGGCGGAGCATCAAAGGGAGAAGGCAGGCGAAAGTCTGTCTTTTCGTTTTCTTTGAAATTGCTGCCGGCTTTAATTGTCTTTCTTAGCATTGGTAATCACTTTCTTTACCAATGTTGCAGGGATTGGCAATGTCCCCTATAATGGTTAACGAAAGTGAACGAAAGGGATCAGATCATGGATAAACTTCAAGTCGTCGTAGAAAAAAACAAATGTATTGGCTGTTCCTTGTGCGTGAAGACCTGTCCGACACATAACTTAAAAATCCAGGAGGACAAAGCGCAGGTCATCCTGGAGGACTGTTTGTTCTGCGGACAGTGTGAAGCGGTTTGCCCGCGCAAAGCGGTGACGGTCAGCGGGTATGATCATGCACCGGAAGAGAAGAACAAAGAGGAAAGACTGGATCCCGGGCAGGTTTTAAATACGATCCGGTTTCGCCGGACTGTTCGCCAGTTTCAAAATAAGCCGGTCCCAACGGAAGTGGTGAAGCAGATTCTGGAAGCGGGATGGATGACGCATACGGCTGAAAACAAACGAGATGTTTCCTTTATAGTTTTAGATCAGGAAAAAGGTCGTTTTGAAAAGCTGGCCGTCAATTTGTTCAGAAAAATAAAACCGCTGGCCGATCTAATCAATCCGCTGGCGCGTAACAATGTCATTGACGATCATTTCTTTTTCTTTAAGGCCCCGCTGGTCATCCTGGTTGTGGCGGAAGATAAGACCAACGGTCTGCTTGCGGCGCAGAATATGGAATTTGTCGCGGAGGCCAACGGCTTAGGTGTGTTGTTCAGCGGCTTTTTTACAATGGCTGCCAACCTGTCGCCGAAAATAAAAAAAGCGTTGCAAATACCGAAAGGGAAGAAAGTTGCGATGACCCTGGTTATGGGGTATCCCGGCGTGCGTTATCTGCGCTCGGTACCGCGAAAGGAGATGAATGTCCAGTGGAAATGAGGCACAAAGCGGTAGAATGCGAAGCGCGGACAAAGCAAATCGCGGAAGGGTTTCAGAACTGCCGCAGCGCTTTTACCGCGATTGGCGATGAAACCCGCCAACTGATATTACAGGTCCTGTTGGAAAGTGATTTATCAGGAATCCGGGTGGGTGAGATCGCGTTAAAAACCCATCTCACACGGCCTTCGGTTTCACATCATCTTCAGATTTTAAAGGAAGCTGGGATCGTCGCAATGCGTAAGGAAGGGACGAAAAACTATTATTATTTAAGTGTGCAGGGGACGCAGTGGAAAGCGATCGCGGATTTAGTCAATTTAATCTACGAAAGCGTGCGTCATATCAGCGAAGACGCTGACAGATAAGGGAGGAAACAGGATGATTTGTTATTTTTCAGGAACCGGCAACAGCGCGTTTGCCGCGCAGCGGATCGGCCGGCTGACGGGCATGGAGGTTCTCGATTTGTTTGAAAGGATCCGTGATCAGGATTACTCGCCGCTGCAAGCCAGTCAGCCCTGGGTGATCGTGACGCCGACCTATGCGTGGAGAATTCCGCGGATTGTCAGCGAGTGGCTGGAAAAGACACCTTTAACCGGGAATTCCAAAATCTATTTTGTCATGACCTGCGGCGGCAGCATCGGCAATGCCGGAGCTTATTTGGAAAAACTCTGCGAACGGAAGAAGATGGATTACCTGGGTTGTTTTCCGATCGTGATGCCGGAAAATTATATCGCGATGTTTTCTACACCGGCGCCAGAGGAAGCGGAGAAGCAGCTTGCGGCGGCTTACCCTGTCATCGAGCAGGCCGCACAAAGTATCAAAAAAGGAGAATGTTTTCCTGAACTGCCGAGAACGATAAAGGACAAACTGAACAGCGGCATCGTCAACGATTTGTTTTATCCGATGTTTGTCCACGCAAAGAAATTTACGGCTACCGAAGCCTGCGTCTCCTGCGGTCAATGTGTTCAGGAGTGTCCGTTGAAAAATATTAAATTGGAAGCAGGACATCCTGTAACTGCACGCATTGCATGGCCTGCATCAGCCGCTGTCCGATGGAGGCCATCGAATATGGCAAGCACACGCAAGGTCTGCCGCGCTACACCTGTCCGGAATCCCGATAAAGAATAGGAAAAAGCCAGTGTTTTCTTTTTTCAAAAAGAGAAAGCATTGTTTTTTTTATTCTCAGATACTGAAAACGGCGTAGAGTGGATCAATGCTTTTAGCACGGAGTAAACTAAATCTGAATCCTAAATTTTAAGTGAGTCAATATCGCGATCGTTTTCCAAGGGATTTTTAATTGGCTCAACACGATAAAAACGCGATGCAATACTATGTAGACATAATCATTCGGCGGCATTCTCCAATTTTGATCGTCTTTTCTTCTATCCAGGCTCGGATTAACATGTTTTTCTCTCCGACGACTGGACTGTGAGATTATCGTACACGAGGAGAGTTTTTTTATTTACGCAAAATTACATGAAAATATCTTAAGCTTTCATAACAAGCGCGGATAATGAAAAACTTGGAATTAAGAGATTCTATAATCTGGAAATCAATCCGTTTCTGCCCGGTCAACAGGCAAACGGCAGTGTGGAAAACGATCACGGAAAACTGGATAATGAGGACAGAAAGCGAGGTTCGTTATGAAAACTTCTTTTCCGCATTTATTCAGTCCGATTCTGATCAATTCTCTGATGTTGAAAAACCGTGTGCTGGCAGCGCCGATGGGCGTGCCGAGAGCACATTTGGTCTCGTCCACCTATTATGGCGGCATCTCTTTGCCGGATAAAGCCAGAGGCGGCAGCGCCGGCGTCGTGGTATCCAGCTATGGGCCGGCGGATATTGTTGGAGCCGCGAATCCCTTTGATAAATATGCGCGCGATGTGACACGGGAAACGCTATCCGTCCTGGAAGAGGGCGGAGCGGCAGGTATTATGGAATTCAGCTTCCATCCGTTAAAGAATCCGGACGGCACGGTGCAGATGCCCAGCGACGGAATTTGTTATACCGGCGAAATGGGCAAAACCATGACCGTGGAACAAATGGAGGACCAGATCCGGGATTTAGCGGATAACTGTAAAAAGGCGAAGGATTTTGGCTTTTCAATGATCATGCTTCATTTTGGACATGACAGCCAATGCTGCCAGTTTCTTTCACCGGTGTGGAACCGCCGCACCGACAGGTATGGCGGCAGTCTGGACAATCGCATCCGCTTTGCCCGGGAAGCCCTGATTGCTGTGCGGCAGGCCGTTGGCCCGCACTATCCGATCATGATGCGGATCTCCCGCCAGCTGATAGTGCCGGAATCGTATTCCGAAGACGAGATGCTTTATTTTCTGAAACAGGTGGAAGATCTGGTCGATATCGTCAACGTCTCGGCCGGGATGGATTGTTACGGTGGGACTGTTGAACACTATGAAGCTAACGTTCATACCCATACCACCGTTTTTGAACCGCAGTATTACAACGCGGCATTTGCGCGCCGGGTCAAGCAGGAATGCAGAGTGAAGGTCGCGCTGGTCGGCGGAATCACGGATCCCGCGGTTTGCGAACAGCTGATCGCGGACGGAAGCACCGATCTGGTCATGCTTGGCCGGCAGCTGGTAGCGGATCCCGACTGGCCGCAAAAAGCCTGCGAGGGCCGGACTGAGGATATCGTTCCCTGCCTGCGGTGCCTGAATTGTTATCACATCGCGACGGAACATGAAAATGTCCAATGCAGCGTCAATCCCCGCTTTCGCCGGGAAAACCGCGTGCCGCGGAAACTGGAAAAGACCGTCAAGCCTAAAACGGTCGTCGTGGTCGGCGGCGGACCGGCCGGGATGAAAGCGGCGCTGACCGCTGAGGAACAAGGCCATCATGTAATCTTGCTGGAGCGCTCGGCCAAGTTGGGCGGTCAGCTGAACTGGGCGGATTATGACGACTATAAAAAAGAGCTGAAAGCATATCGCGAATACCTGATCCGGCAGATCGCCAAGTCCAATGTTGAAGTCCGGCTGGAGACTGAAGCGACGCCTGAAATGATCGCCTCGCTTGCACCGGATGATCTGATTCTCGGATTGGGAGCGAAGTTTATTACGCCGCGCATTCCCGGCGTGGAGTATGCCCGTCAGGCGGTGACGCTGTATCCCGAGCTGGATTCAGCGCAGGGACGGTTTGTGATCATCGGCGGCGGCACGATCGGAACCGAGCTGGCTCTGGAATTGGCAGAACGGGGGAAAACGGTCACGCTGATTGAAATGTCGGATACGTTGTCGGCCAAAGGCAATAAGCTGTACCGGATTGCGCTGCATCAGCATCTTCGCCGCTGTTCAACCTTGACCTGTCTGCTTCAATCGCAAGTGTTGGAAATCAAGCCGGACGGCGTAGAGGTCCGGACCCCGCAGGGAATCCAGCAGATTCCCGCCGATCACATTCTGCTTGCGGTCGGTCTGCGCTCACGGGCGGAAGCAGCTCAGCAATTTTATGGGATTACGCCCAACACCGTGATGATCGGCGATTGTAAGCGGGTGGCGAAAGTCATTGAAGCGACGCACGACGGTTATTTCGCAGGTGCGAATATTCGTTAGATCAGGATAAGAAGGAAAAGGATAACAAGGAGAAGCTTATGTTAAGAAGTGATTTTCTGTGGGGCGGCGCAGTGGCCGCCAACCAATGCGAAGGCGCCTGGAATGTAGATGGCAAAGGTCTGAGTACCGCCGATTGCATGACGGTCGGCGGGATCGGAAAAGTCCGCGAATTTACCGACGGCGTGCTGCCGGGCGTCTATTATCCCAACCATGAAGGCATTGATTTCTATCATCATTATAAAGAGGATATCGCGCTGTTTGCGAAGATGGGTTTCAAGTGCTTCCGCACTTCGATTGCCTGGACGCGGATCTATCCTGACGGCGACGATGAAATCCCCAACGAGAAGGGGTTAGCGTTTTACGACGCGGTTTTCGACGAGTGTTTAAAATATGGCATCGAACCGGTCGTCACGATTTCCCATTATGAAACACCCTATGCGCTGGTAAAAAACTACGGCAGCTGGCGCAGTCGGGAGATGATCGGCTTTTATCTGAAATTCTGCGAAACAATTTTCCATCGGTATAAAAATAAAGTGAAATACTGGATGACCTTCAACGAGATCAACGTGCTGCGTCTGCACAGTGAGATGAGCGCGGGCATCCGAATTGGGGAGAACGAAAATGCCGAACAGGTTCAGCTGCAGGCAGCCCATTACCAGCTGACCGCCAGTGCTCTGGCCGTCAAGCTGGGCCATGCGGTCAATCCGGATTTTAAAATCGGCATGATGATGTTGTATCCGACCTTTTATGGTGAAACATGCAATCCGGCCGATCAGCTGGAATGCATGCGTCAGCTCGATTTGCATCTCTATTTCTCGGACGTGCAGGTCCGCGGTGCATATTCTTCCAAGGCGAAAGCCTATTGGAAGCGGCAGGGGTTGACGCTGGATATCACGCCGGAGGATGAAGCGGCACTGCAGGATGGAACTGTGGATTATATCGGGTTTTCCTATTATAACTCCAACGTGGCAACCGCCCGGGAAGTCGAGCTGATCGGCGGCAACATGTTGAACGCGGTGAAGAATCCCTACCTGAAGGCCAGCGACTGGGGTTGGCAAACTGATCCGATCGGTCTGCGGATCGCGCTCAATCAGTTGTATGACCGGTATCAGATTCCGCTGTTCATTGTGGAAAACGGTCTGGGCGCCGTGGATACGATTGAGCCGGACGGCACCATTGTGGATGATTACCGGATAGAATATCTCCGTCAGCACATCGAAGCGATGAAAGCGGCGGTGGAGGAAGACGGCGTCGATCTGATCGGCTACACGCCGTGGGGCTGTATTGACGTCGTCAGCTGCGGCACCGGGCAGATGAAAAAACGCTATGGCTTCATTTATGTCGACCGGGATGACGAAGGACGGGGGAGCTTAACGCGGTTGAAAAAGAAGTCGTTTGACTGGTACCGCAAGGTCATTGCTTCCAATGGGGAAGAACTGTAAAAAAGCAGGAATACGCGAAGCGATACCGTTCCGGTCCTCCGGTTACGTACAGCTTGAAAAATTGAGGCAATCAAATGGTTTGACAGGGCATTTTGACAGGGCATGAAGATTTAGAAAGTAAAGATCTATAAAAAGGAAAACCGGCAGGAAAGAAGCCGGTTTTCTTGCTTTAAACCTGAGATTCCGGTTATCACTGAATTGAGACACAAGCGGCGATATCCAATCAAGGAAGTCTCAGATTTACATTGAGTGATTGTTGGATTCGCATAGGACTTGCGTCCTCGAAGGAATCTCAATTCTTTAGAGTTTTACTAAACCTCAAAAGTAATTTTACTTTTTCCATTTTCTCAGGTGGCTTTTTTGAATTTTGCGCAATATTAAAGATGTAGGGTCATTGATTAAGGGATTGCCCGTCCTGGATGGATCATTCTTTTGATTCATTTGTTTTTCGAGCTTGTTTACTCAGCTCTGGAAAGGAGGGGCTTTCTATGAAATTTTTCATGGAACTTTTGTCTTCTTTAACGATAAGGGACATTCTGGCGATTGCCCAGCTTCTGACAACCAGCCTGGACTGCATCTTAAAAATTATAGAACTCAAAAGAAATTAGATAATAAAAAACAAGAGTTTTTTGCGTGAATTTGAAAAATCTCAAAATCTCAAAAAACATCAATA